>JAPLDP010000017.1 GCA_026391695.1 Bacteroidota bacterium | reverse complement strand
CGGTTAGTACAGCTAAAATTTGCCTTGACATGAGGGGAGGTCTACTTTTGAAAAAACAAAAAATGAACAAATTATATCTGATTTTCTGACTGTTACATAAGGGTCAATTGAAAATCAGAATTTAGTCGGACAATAGTGATTTAAAATTAATTAAAAACAAATCATTATGAAAAAAGTACTGGTTATTTTAACATGCATTGGCCTGTTCGCAACCATTGGATTGGCTCAGGTACCACAGGCATTTAATTATCAAGCCATCGTGCGTGATACAACGGGTAATCCCCTCCCGACACATGATATTGCGGTACGTGTTAGTATTTTACAGGATACGACAACCGGACCCGCAGTTTATGTAGAAACTCAAAACACCACGACCAATTTGTTTGGACTGATAACCATCAAAATTGGTCAGGGTTTTCCTGTGTCCGGTGACTTTACTGGAATCCCATGGCAGGATCATCCCTATTACTTAAAAATTGAGCTTGATCCTGAAGGTGGCAATACCTGGACCGATATGGGAACCGTTCAATTGCTGAGCGTTCCTTATGCGCTCCACGCAGCGACAGCTGAGAACTTTGCGGGAGACCTGGTGGTTGATAGTCTGACAGTTTTATCAGGCATCACGATTGGAGAAAATACTTTTCAGGAATTTGTATGGATTTCACCTCTTAATGTGCCGGCATATAACATGTGGACGGATGGATCAAATGAGCCCCTTTACATTCAGGGCTACAACACTAGCACAACACAAGGTAATAGTTTCGGCAATCATACAATAATAAACAATGAAGGTGGCAATGTGGGTATTGGTACAAATGATCCGCAACATAAACTCGATGTTAACGGATATATCAATACTAATAAGGGTTATAAAATCGATGGATTTAATGTTCTCTCCGTTGCTGATGGTATGGCTGTGCATGTAGGTAAATATGCAGGATATAATGATGTATATCCTAATTCAGGCAATACTTTTGTAGGACATATGGCAGGTTACTCAACAAATGCATATTATATGGGAAATGGAAATGTTGCAATAGGTTATTATGCACTTGAATCCAATATACAAGGTCGTGAAAACACGGCAGTTGGTTATTATGCACTTGCCAATAATAATGGACAATGTAATACAGCATTGGGTACTCTTTCTTTGTACGATAACACTAATGGAGAATTAAATGTAGCGGTAGGCCACCATGCACTTGAGAGCAACACCTCTGGCAACAATAACACTTCAATAGGACCTAACTCTGGTCTTATAAACCAAACAGGTTCTGGAAACGTTTTTATTGGATTATGGGCAGGCTTACATGAAACCAATAGCAATAAGCTTTATATTGCAAACAATCAGACTAAAAGTTTAATTTATGGTGAGTTTGACAACGATATCCTTGCTCTTAACGCCGATGTAGGCATTTGGACCCTGAATCCTGGAAGTGAGCTTGATGTAAAAGGCACCATGCGGCTTTCCGGTTCAACTTCAGGATATGTCGGGATTGCACCTGCTGCTAACGCCGGAAGTACAACCTATACTTTACCGACTCAGGATGGATCCAGTGGCCAGGTTTTGCAAACCGATGGCAGCGCCACTCTTTCCTGGGGAGCTGTAACCGCCACAGATAACGACTGGACCATTTCAGGAAACGATATGTATGCTGCTGTATCGGGTAATGTGGGGATAGGAACAACAAGTCCACAATTTTATAAACTCGAAGTTATCGGACATGTTCATATAGATGGACTGGTTTATATAGACGATGACACTAGAATAGATGGTGCTGATCTATATGTAAACATGGATACGTATCATAATTGGGGTGGCAATATTGAAGCAGAGGGCAAAGTTTCAGCAAGTGCTTTTACAAGTAACAGTCCGCTTATATTTGAAGCACCGGCAGGTAATGAGCGTATGAGAATCGATGATATAACCGGTTATGCCGGCATAGGAACTACGGCTCCGGGAAGCGCACTGGATGTAAAAGGAACCATGCGGCTCTCCGGTTCAACTTCAGGATATGTCGGGCTTGTATCTGCTGCTAACGCCGGAAGTACAACCTATACTTTACCGACCCAGGATGGATCTAATGGCCAGGTTTTGCAAACCGATGGCTACGCTACTCTTTCCTGGGGAGCTGTAACCGCCACAGATAACGACTGGACCATCTCAGGAAACGATATGTATGCTGCTGTATCGGGTAATGTGGGGATAGGAACAACAAGTCCAAATCATAAACTCGAAGTTATCGGAGAGGTTCATATAGATGGACATGTTTATATAGAAGACTTTTGGCATGCTGAAATAGCTGGAAATCTATGGGTACACGGGGATGGAACTCATCCTTGGGATGGCAATATTGAAGCATCCGGTAAAGTTTCAGCAAGTGCTTTTACAAGTAACAGTCCGCTTATCTTTGAAGCACCGGCAACTATTGAGCGTATGAGAATCGATGATATAACCGGTTATGCCGGCATAGGAACCACGAATCCGGGAAGCGAACTGGATGTAAAAGGCACCATGCGGCTCTCCGGTTCAACTTCAGGATATGTCGGACTTGCACCTGCTGCCGCCGCCGGAAGTACAACCTATACTTTACCGGCTCAAGATGGATCTAGTGGCCAGGTTTTGCAAACCAATGGCAGCGCGACTCTTTCCTGGGGAGCTGTAACCGCCACAGATAACGACTGGACCATTTCAGGAAACGATATGTATGCTGCTGTACCGGGTAATGTGGGGATAGGAACAACAAGTCCAAATCATAAACTCGAAGTTATCGGAGGGGTTCATATAGATGGACAGGTTCATATAGACGATGACACTGAAATAGATGGTGCTGATCTACATGTAATCCAGAATGGGTATGGTTGGGGTGGCAATATTTTTGCAGACGGCAAAGTTTCAGCAAGTGCTTTTACAAGTAACAGTCCGCTTATCTTTGAAGCACCGGCAGGTAATGAGCGTATGAGAATCGATGATATAACCGGTTATGCCGGCATAGGAACCACGAATCCGGGTAGCGAACTGGATGTAAAAGGCACCATGCGGCTCTCCGGTTCAACTTCAGGATATGTCGGGCTTGCACCTGCTGCTGCCGCCGGAAGTACAACCTATACTTTACCGACTCAAGATGGATCTAATGGCCAGGTTTTGCAAACCGATGGCAGCGCTACTCTTTCCTGGGGAGCTGTAACCGCCACAGATAACGACTGGACCATCTCAGGAAACGATATGTATGCTGCTGTATCGGGTAATGTGGGGATAGGAACAACAAGTCCATCACCATGGTTTAAACTCGAAGTTATCGGAGAGGTTCGTATAGACGATGACACTGAAATAGATGGAAATCTATGGGTACACGGGGGTTATGGGGGTAATATTGAAGCTGCAACAATTCAATTACATGAATTTCTATTTTTAGCACCTCGGTCTTCCCCCCCCAGTGGTCAATTAGGTTGCCTTTATGTAAATACGAACGGAAAATTGTATTTTCATGATGGAACGCAGTGGAAGGAGGTGATGCTTCAATGATTGCCGATTTAAATCGTTCAATCGGCAATCGCGTAATCGTTCAATCGTTAAACCGTCCCACTGGGCATTTCAAAAAAAGGTGCCACCAATGAAATTGGATTTACCGGCCTGAATGTTAATACGTATCTTTTATTATATTATTTTTACTTACGTTTTCAGTAACCCAAAAGTTATATCATTTACATATTCACTTATAACGGGTGGCATTGAAGTACCTATCAATATGCACCTGCCCGGATGCCCAAAATTTAGGCTGATCATACCTAAAAGAATGAAGGAACCTGGCCGAAAGGAAAAGTATAGTATAAACGAATGAAAGATGCACTTATTACTATTGACAGGGATCTGGTAGAAAGAACGATTCAGGAATGGTTAAGTAAATAGCTATATATGATAAAGATTCTCGCAATTGATGACAACAATGACAATCTTGTTGTTTTAAAGGCATTATTATCGGATGCTTTCCCCAAAGCAACGTTCATCCCTGCTTTAAGCGGAAAAAGAGGTATTGAGCTCTGTCATTCAGAGATGCCGGATGTCATTCTTTTAGACCTTGTAATGCCTGAAATGGATGGATTTGAAGTCTGCTCCAGGCTCAAGACGGATGTCCTTTTGAATCATATACCCGTTATCATGATCACTGCTATAAAAACGAGTAAAGAAAACCGCATCAAAGCACTTGAATCAGGCGCCGACGCTTTTTTAACCAAACCCATCGACGAAGCAGAACTCACGGCTCAAATCAGAGCCATGTTGCGCATCAAAGAATCGGAAGATTTTAAACGTTATGAGAACATAAGTCTTACACAACTTGTATCGGAACGTACACATAAACTTGAAAAAGAATTGGCCGAACGGAAAAGGACTGAGGAAGAGCTGCGCCTGGCACTCAAAAAACTGGAGATGACTAAAAGAGCTTCTCTCAATTTAATGGAAGATTTAAAATCTGAAATAGAAACCCGGAAAAAGACTGAAGAAATTCTGAGAGAAAGTGAAGCCAAATTTGCCGGTATTTTCAACAGCGCAGGCGATGGAATTATTTATGTTACAAAGAAAGGTACTATCCTCGATATCAACCCGGCTCTGAGCCGGATTACCGGTTTAAAACGGGAACAACTTGTCGGTCATAATGCTTTGCAAGTCATGCCCAAATTTCTGGATTTGGCCATACTACCGGCGATGTTAAGACAGATACAAACCGTTCTTTCCGGCAAGGAAATCAGACCATTTGAAATGGAATTCCGGGGTCGCCATTTGGAAATTTATGCCTCATTCAAAAGAGATCAGGAAAATATCACAGTCATTATAAGAGATATTTCAGAAAAGAAAAAAACTGAAATTGCCCTGCATGAAAACCAGGCACAGCTTGATCTGGCTTTGCGCTCAGCTCAAATGGGAGTATGGTATTGGGATATCACCGAAGATAAAAGATATTTTGATGAACAGGTATGCCATCTTCTGGGAATTAATCCCGAGAATTTTAAAGGAACAGCAGAGGAATTTTATAATGTCCTCCATCCCGATGACAGGGAAAAGATTAAAAAAGCACTCAAACGTACTATCGAACAGAATGTGCTTTACGAACCTGAGTACCGGACCATCTGGCCGGATGGCAGTATTCATTATCTCACTGCACGCGGCAGGTTGGTTCTTGATTTGGGGGAAAAACCTTTACGCATCAACGGTATCATTTGGGATGTCACCAGCCGCAAGCAAACAGAAGAAGAGATACTCATGCTTAACACTGAACTGGAACAACGGGTAGTTGAACGGACTGCTCAGTTGGAGGCATCCATGAAAGAATTAGAATCGTTCAGTTACTCTGTTTCCCACGACCTGCAGACACCGTTACGCGCGATAAATGGGTATAGCCGTATACTTCTGGAAGATTATCACCAGCTTCTTGATGACGAAGGCAACCGGATTCTGAATAATGTTCTTAGCCATACAAACAGAATGGGTAAGCTCATCGATGATCTGCTCACCCTGGTACGCGTCAGCCGCAAAGAAATGCAGAAGCACGCAATAGATATGACAGATTTGGCAAAGTCCGTATTTGGTGAATTGACCATTGACGGGCAGCACAATCACATCACCCTGACTGTTCATCACCTTCCGAAAGCAACAGGTGATAGCACATTAATGAAGCAGGTTTGGCAAAACCTGCTTTCCAATGCCATCAAATACTCTTCTAAATCTAATAATCCGGTCATTGAAATTGGAAGTTCTGAAGGGGATAAAGAAATCCTTTATTTCGTGCGGGATAATGGAGTCGGCTTTAATCCAAATTATGCGCATAAATTATTTGGGGTTTTTGAACGACTGCATAAAGACGCCCAATATGATGGTACAGGCGTAGGACTGGCAATTGTTCAACGTATTATCCACAAACATAAAGGACGTGTGTGGGCCGAAGGCGAGCCCGGTAAAGGAGCGACATTTTATTTTTCTTTACCTAAAAATTAGTATGTACTTCCATACGTATGAATTCGATTCAAAGGTTAAAGGAATTATTTAACAGGAGTAAGCACCGGCCGCGTTTCGGTGCCCTGGATTTGCTGAAATACATAGGACCTGGTTTGCTGGTGACTGTAGGATTCATTGATCCCGGCAACTGGGCGTCCAATCTCGCTGCCGGGTCCGGCTTTGGCTACTCTCTCCTATGGATTGTCACCCTTTCAACCATAATGCTTATCATCCTCCAGCATAATGCTGCCCACCTTGGCATAGTAACGGGTTTATGCCTGTCGGAAGCGGCCACTATTTATCTGAAAAAAAAATACTCGCAACTCCTGCTCATCAGTGCTATGATGGCTTCAATATCCACATCTTTGGCCGAGATATTAGGCGCTTCACTGGCACTGAATATGCTCTTTCACATCCCTGTGAGAGCCGGTGCATTGATGACTCTGACATTCGTGATTATCATGCTCTTTTCAAACTCGTACCGTTTAATCGAGAAATGGATCATCGGTTTTGTCTCCGTCATCGGACTTTCATTTATTTATGAACTCACCCTGGTTCAAATTGACTGGGGAGAAGCCGCCACTGCCTGGGTCAAACCTTCATTCCCGCATGGATCTATGCTTCTTATTATGAGTGTCCTTGGCGCTGTGGTCATGCCCCATAATATCTTCCTTCATTCCGAGATCATCCAAAGCCGTCAATGGAACAGGGAAGATAGCAAAGTCGTACGCCGCCAGCTTGATTTTGAATTCACGGATACACTCTTTTCCATGATCGTGGGCTGGGCTATCAACAGCGCTATGATCATCCTGGCTGCAGCCACCTTTTTCACTACTCAAACCAGCGTGACGGAGATTCAGGAGGCCAAACACCTCCTCGAGCCCTTACTTGGCAGTAATGCTGCTATCATCTTTGCTGTTGCCCTGCTCTTCTCGGGCATCGCTTCTTCAATCACTTCCGGCATGGCTGCCGGGTCAATTTTCGCAGGCATGTACCGGGAACCTTATGACATACGTGA
The DNA here is from genome assembly GCA_026391695.1 of Bacteroidota bacterium. Lineage (NCBI taxonomy): Bacteria > Pseudomonadati > Bacteroidota > Bacteroidota bacterium. The sequence continues at coordinate 22,483 of JAPLDP010000017.1, read as the reverse complement.
TAATCACTCCCGGATGGGCGTAGCCGCTTCCCTACTCATCGCAACTCTTCTGATCTTTATTATTGGCGATCCCTTTAAAGGTTTGATCATCTCACAAACAGTGCTGAGTATTCAGCTTCCATTTACCATTTTCCTGCTGATCTATCTTACCTCATCACCAAAGGTCATGGGAAATTACCGGAACAAACTGTTCATGAAGATATTCTTATATGTCATCGCTTCTATCGTCACACTTCTAAATATTTTCCTTTTCATCAGTCTGCTAAGATAGTCCAATTGAACTGTCCCGTGTAAAAAGGTTGCAGGTTGCAAGTTGCAGGTTGCAGGTTGCAGGTCGCAGGTTGCAAGTCGCAGGTTGCAGGTTGCAGGTTGCAGCATCTGCAGGAGGAGATAGATTTTTTCATGACAGATAATCTTTAATTTTATTTAGACCAAGTATAAACAATTTTTAAAAAATATTGTTTATTTGACAGTAAAAAAAAGTTTACGTGTTTATAAAATATTTCAGCTATCGTTTAAATACGGGATTTATGACTGAAACCATTCCAGTGGACTTACTTCCTGTCTTGTTAAAAAGATTAGTCTTTGTCATGGTTTTGGTGTTTGTTTCGGTTTCTTGCAGGGGAATCACTCCGCAGGTCGACAACCTGAAATTCCTACTGTCGGATAAAAATTCAGATACCGCCAGGATCAATATCTATCTGAAGCTGGCGACCATTTATCATAATTCCGATCATTTCGATTCAGCCTTGTACTATGCTGCCGAAGCATCTAAACTGGCTGGTGAGCTTCATTACACGAATCTGGAGTGCAAAGCGCTGATGATCCTCGGGGATATTTACCTCAGGCATGGGGAACTAAATAAAAGCATTGACTATCATTCCTCCTGTATGAAGTTAATGGATAGCCTTTCAGTCATAAACAGGGAAAAATCACAGAGGGAAATAGCCCTTCTTAAATTACAGGGAGATCTGAATCAACGAGATATGGAAAAGGGGAAACTTGTTACTTACCTTATTTTGGCTGTGACGGCTCTTCTAATAATACTTCTTGCCGCTCTCCTCAACAGGTTTTTATTCCTACGAAAAATAAAAAACCAATTATCTGAAAAAAATCACATCATCAGTCTGGAGCAAAAAAAATCGGAGGATCTCCTCCTGAACATACTCCCCGAGGAGACAGCCAGAGAGCTCAAGTTATACAGCAAAGCCAAGCCCAGAAAATATGAAAAAGTTACTGTGATGTTCACTGATTTCAAGGACTTTTCAAGAATAACAGAAAAAATGGATGCTGAAGACCTCATCCGTGAAATCGACTATTTTTATAAAGCTTTTGATAATATTATCGTCAAATACGGTATCGAAAAAATCAAGACAATAGGTGATGCCTATATGGCTGTGGGGGGATTACCTGTCCCCAATGGCACACATGCGTCCGATGTTATCGATGCTGCGTTGGAAATCAGGCAGTTGATGCAAAACCATAAAGAGCAGCGACAGCAAGCCGGAAAGTCCTTCTTCGAAATCCGTATTGGCATCCATTCCGGCCCTGTGGTGTCAGGTATTGTTGGTCATAAAAAATTCGCCTTCGATATCTGGGGCGACACTGTCAATGTAGCATATTGTATGGAATCGACAGGTGCCGCGGGAAGGGTGAACATTTCAAAAGCCACAATGGAAATGGTGAATGACATGTATGACTTCACGCACAGGGGTAAAATCCCTATAAAGGGTGACAGGAAAATGGACATGTATTTTGTTAACTACCGGCTCGATGCAAATCAGGAATTAACTGTTGCCAACCCTTTACGCTGATAAAGGACAGCCTGGGTTTTCAGCGACCCACTATGGGTACCCCGCCTGCAAACCCAAAGGCGTTTAAAAGGACACCGCCTAATAAAATTCAAGAAAATTGTACATTTATCTTTATGTCGGTCATATACAAATACCTGTTTCCTGCTGTTCTGATGATAATCAATTTTCAGGTATCCACAGCCGCTGATTCGGTGAGAGTGAAATATCCTTTTTTAAAGACTGCCATTGAAATCTTTAAAGAAATTCGACCCGCCCTACCCCCTGAAACCATCTTAAACAGCAAAATCGACTCTCTTATTGCAGATCAAGAACAGCATCCCGAAATGGAGACTTCATTTCAGGTCTCAACGCTTATCGGGCAGTTACTGCTCGAAAGAGGAGAACATCCCCGGGCACTCGAGTTGTATAAAAGCATATATGAATATCTTTCTTTAAATGAAAGCCCAACATCGGCCACTGAACAAAAAAAAGCCGGAATTTACAAAGTCATTGGTGCCATTTATGAAGAAACCGGAGCCTGGGACCAGGCTATGGACTATTATATCAAAGCCATGCATATTTGCGACTCTCTTGGCTGGAAGGATGGGATAGCAATGGTTTCGAATAATCTTGGAAAATTATATTTCAACCAAAAATGATTATGCCCGGTCTAAAGAATTTTTCGACACTGCAATAAGTATTAATAAATCATCAGGTCATAAGGAGGAGCTGTTTAATAACTACAATAACCTCGCGGCAATATATTTCCAGCAGAAAAATTTCGATAAGGCACTTGAATATGCACTACTTGCCCTCGGACAAATCGATCCTGAAAAAGATACTTACCCTCTATCCTTTCTTTATATGAATATCGGGGGGTTGTATGCGGAACTAAAGAACTATCCTATTGCCGCCTCATACCTGAACACGGCTAAAAATCTTGAAATCAGGTATAATTTCAGTGAAAGTCTTGTGTTGACATACGTAAAACTGGCATCGGTGTATCAGGATTTCAACATGCAGGATTCGGGCAGATATTATATAAAAAAGGCCATTGCTCTGGCACAGTCCACCGACAATCCGACGATTCTTGCCGATGTGTGGAAAGAAGTATATCAGTATTACGGTCAGGCAGGTGATTATAAAGCTGCCTATCAATACTTTACTGAATTTTCAAGGATCGATGATCCGCTACAAGTAATTAATGACCAGCAGAAATTTGAGCAGCTCAGAGCTGTTTATGATGTAGAGCGAAAAGAGCGTGAAAACCAGCTCTTACAGCAAAGACTGGCATTTCAGGAATTGATTGTAAACCGGCAACGCATAATAATTGGTGGAATTCTTTTCATCGTTGTTTTGCTTGGATTATCACTTGTGCTTATTATCAAAAGCAGGCAAAAGAAACGCCTGGCAAGTCTGGTCATTGCCAGGCAGCAGGAAGAACTCTTCAACCAGGATAAAGCGCTCATGCTGCAAAAGGAAAGAGAGCTGACACTGGAGCTGGATTATAAAAACAGGCAGCTGACATCCTATACCCTGCAACTCATCCGTAATAATGAATTTGTATCAAAAGTGATCAGGGAATTGCACCAGCTTGTGCTTGAAATGAATCCCCGTGAGACCGAAAAACGAGAGCGCATATCCAGAAAATTATTTCTGATTTCAGGCAGTTTATTACAGGTAGCGACTGGGAAGAATTTCGCCTTTACTTTGAGGAAGTGCATCAATCCTTCTATGAAAATTTATCAAAAAAATATCCGCAGCTGACACCCAATGAAAAAAAAATTTGTGCCTTTCTGCGGCTCGGCCTCACCAATAAAGAAATTGCCTCCATTACTTTCAGGGAACTGCGTAGTGTGGAATCGGCACGGAACCGTCTGCGTAAAACTTTAAACCTCGATTCAGATGTCAATATTGTGACTTTTCTCTCTCAATTCTAATCAATGAGACTCAATTTTTTCTTCACTGCGTTCGAAAAAATTGTCAGCCGAATTGATCCCGATGAACGAAGTGAAATCGGGAGCCTGGTCAAAGTCCCCGTCCCTTGTGACGGAAATTATGAATAACCCCGTGCTTCAGCTCGGGGTTATTCAATCACGAATTCTAACCCCAGATACGCATAATTGTGATGACCCCATTAAAATAAGAACCCTCTTCCATATTTTTTTCTGCCCCCTGAGTATAATAATCGGTATTGGGATAACTTTTTTTTGACTGAAAATCAATATTTTACACATTTTGCAGTAGTAATATCCCAAATGATTCCGCATGTGCAGTAGATATAAGAGTGTTGAATATTTGATTACCTCATCTGAGACAAATAATTTTGTCAGAAATTAATTGAGCATGGCATCCAAGAAAAAAATAAAAGTTACAATAGCGGATTTGAATGAGCAACTTGATTACCTGAAAGATCAGGCCGAAAGCCGGCAAAATGCACTGACAAAAATCATGACTCATCTTCACCTTCGGAGTGCCAAAGGCAATCAGGTTAAAACAGGAAAAGGAAAAATCAAGTGAAAAGTAAAATCTAAAAGTTAAAAATTATGAAAAGATTAATTCAACTACTCACAATTCTGGGCATTTTATTCATTATTCCGATAAATAGCGGATATGCTCAATGGACAAGTGATCCTGCTGTTAACACAACAATTTGCGATTTGGCAGGATTTAAGGGAACACCTCAAGTAGCTGTCACCACCGACGGGAAATATTTTGTCAGCTGGTTTGGTGGTGATAACATGGGAAGTCATACAGGAAAACGATTCAAAATTCGAAATCCTTATGCAAAGGCTTTCTGAAGATGGTGATAAGTTGTGGGGCGGGAATAAATTCATCAGGGGAAATCGTCGCATTCTGGTCAGGTAACTGATAAAATCAAGATCAGTATACAGGGATAACTTTGTTCTTTTTTGGCGTTATTTCTATCAATTTATCTTTACTTTTGGCATCTCAATTCAGAACGGTCGTTCTAATTCAAGATTATATTGATGATGCAAAAATTCGATGCCAAAAAGAATTATCAGCAAACAAAGGAGCAGATAGGATATGTCACGCGGAAAAAAGCCACACAGGAGGATTACGACAGGATCGGTTTCATGTCGGGGCTGGAAGTTCATCAGCAGCTATTAACCAGAGAAAAGCTCTTTTGCCGTTGTCCGGCAGGATTATATAACAGCAGCGACGATTATGATGCGGAACTTATCCGTCACATGCGTCCTACGCTCAGCGAACTGGGTGAATATGATGGCACGGCCCTGATGGAGTTCAAAACACGGAAGGAGATCATCTACCGCATAAAGAATCAGACTGCCTGCACCTATGATGTTGATGACACGCCGCCATTTTTTATCAACCGTGAAGCGCTGGAAATAGCCATTGAAATTTCTCTTTTATCCAAACAGAGCATTGTCGGGGAAGTACATGTGACAAGGAAACAGTACCTGGATGGGAGCATCCCGACTGGCTTCCAGCGGACAGCCATCATCGGCGTGGAAGGTGAGATACAACTGAAACATAAGAAAGTCAGATTAATTCAGCTCAGCCTTGAGGAGGATGCCTGCCGTGAGATTTCCGATGTAGGGCATGTACGTGCATTTAAAACCGACAGGCTCGGTATGCCTCTTATCGAAACCGTCACTTACCCCGATTGCGCCAATCCTGATGAAGTACGCGAAGCCAATGATTATATTCGCTTCCTCAACAGGAGTACAGGAAAAGTGCGGACAGGTATGGGAGCGGCCAGAGAAGATGTGAATGTGAGCTGCAGGGGCGGCCGCCGTGTGGAGATCAAAGGCGTATCGCATACCAAATGGATACCGGAACTGACTCATAATGAATGTTTCAGACAGTGGGCTCTTCTTCATATCAAGGATATCCTCAATCAAAAATTCAGCGACCCGAAAGCATGGAAGATCAGCTATAAAAAACTGAATGGCCATTTCTATAATTTTAAGTACAAACCTATCCTGCAGGCAAAAAAGCAAAATCACCATATCATCGCAGTAAACCTGCCTGGATTTCAAGGATTACTGTCGCATTTCACCCAGCCCGGCAAAATGTTTGCGGATGAACTTTCCGACAGGCTCAAGGTGATTGCCTGTATTGAAAAGCCAAACATGACACACACGGAAGAGTTCAAACCCGTAGTCGCTGCGACGGACTTTGAAAAGATAAAGAAATTACTCAGGGCTGATAAAAATGATGCACAGGTCATTTTCTGGGCTGCTGAAGATGACCTTGAAACAGCTCTCGATACCATCAATGAACGCTGCAGAATGGCTTTCGACTGTGTGCCTAATGAAACCAGGAAATCGTTCGAGAATGGCACGACCATCTTTGAAAGGGTGTTACCAGGTGCCGACAGGATGTATCCCGATACCGATACTTCGCCTATCCCTCTTGAAGATGAATTCATCAATGAATTAAAAAAACATTTACCCAGTGATATTATTGAAAGATACCGGCAATTACAGAAATGGGATATTCCCGAAGGCACCTATACCTATATCTTTAAAAAGAACCACTTCCCTCTGATCGAAAAAATCGTCAGCACTCTGGGCATAGATCCGAAATTCACCTGCACTTTTTTCGGCCACCAGCTCAAATATGTCGAAGGGCATTATGTTCCGGCAGAAGAATTCAATTATAAAATCATCTATGCCATGTTCAGGTACCTCAAAGAGAAGAAACTCGACCTGTACCTGGCTCACCTTATGCTGCCTGTCATCTTTGAGCACCCGAAAATGGACTTCGATTCAGTAATGACCAGTATCCATTTTAAAGAGGTTCAAAAAAACGAGATCATTGCCAGGATACCTTTCCTGAAAAAGAAATTCAGCGAGATAAGGAGGTCGGATAATAAAATCAATGAAAATAACTGGATCATGGGTGAACTGAGGAGGATAGCCCTTGGGAATATACCTATGAGGGAACTTTATGAAATCGTCAACAATTAAAACACATTTTTTGGAAAACTGAATGCAATGAGTGAAGATTTTTTTCAAGGCTATAAAGGTGACGCACTGGAGATACTGAAGAGATACAACACCCGTGTATGGGGTCAGGCCGATATTGACACCACACGCGGGACATTCAAGGGAACAGTGCTTCCCAGGGCTGAGAACGACGATGACAAGCACATTGTCCTGAAGATACCTACAGGATACAATGTAGGTATTGACATCAGGACAATTACAAACATGAAGGAGACAGGATACAAGAAGGCCGTTTACAAGATTCCGGAGAAGGAATTTCCTATCACTCCGGGTCTGCCTCATGTAAAACTGTTTGGTACCGGAGGAACTATTGCCTCCCGGCTTGACTACCGCACAGGGGCTGTGATACCTGCATTCTCGCCCGGTGAATTATATGGTGCGGTGCCCGAACTTGCCGATATATGCAACCTGGACACCGAAAAGGTCTTTGCTGTTTTCAGTGAAAACATGGGTCCAAAGCAGTACAAGACCCTGGCCCAGGCAATTGGAAAAGAAATTGAGAGCGGCATTGACGGCATTGTGATAGGCCATGGTACCGACACCCTGCATCATACAGGAGCAGTACTGACATTCATGGTGCAGAATACACCGGTACCCATTGTCCTGGTAGGATCACAGCGCTCTTCCGACCGTCCCAGCTCCGATGCCGCCCTTAACCTGCAGCATGCTATGAAAACTGCAGGCCACTCCGACATTGCAGAAGTGCTTGTATGTATGTTCGGACCGACATCTGACGAATTTGGCCTCCTGCACAAAGGTACTCGTGTCAGAAAAATGCACTCATCCTACCGGTCAACATTCAGAACTATTGGCGACACGCCAGTGGCTATGGTCAACAAGAAAGAGATCATTCCTATACATAAAAATTACCATCACAGGCGTAAGGACAGAAATGTAACGATCCTTCCCTATTTCAGCGATGAAGTGACGATGTTATACTATTATCCCGGCATTAAACCCGACACGCTCGATTCGCTGGTGGAAGCCGGTTACAGGGGTATCATCATCGTCGGTACCGGCCTGGGGCATGTCAACAAGGAACTCTACCCGGCTATCGAACGGGCTCATGCCAAGGGTGTTCACATGTTCATGACTTTGCAGACGATCTGGGGTTACGTACACATGTTTGTTTATGACACCGGCAGGGATATGATGGCAAAAGGCATCATTCCCACAGGCAATATGCTTCCTGAAGTGGCATGGGTGAAACTAAGCTGGATACTGGCACAGACAGATGACCCTGCTGAAGTGAAAAGAATGATGCTCACATCTGTCAATGATGAGATCACTCCCAGAGAACCGTATAATGGCTATTTAGTGTACCAGGGTGGCGTGCCAGAAGTGGAAGAATTCATCCGCAGGGTTCATAAATAGTGGAAGAAAATTTATTGTGTCGTTCTTACACTGTCGACAAGATATTTTGACTCACCACGCCAAAATAAAGCCCCGTTCTTTTGACGGTAATGCACTACAACAAGGTATCCCTGCAAACTCTCCAGTTTTTTTGCGATATCTTCATCGCTGGCTGAAAAGAAAAATTTCTCCGACGCTATGGCCACATTTTTATTGCTTTCGATACTGCTGAGGATCATTTCACCTTCATAAGTCTTGAAAATGGTGCCCTTGTGTGAAAACTTCTGTAATAATCCGGCCCTGTATCCATCGCTATAGGTGAAAAAGTATTTCCAGTAAATAAATATGGCCAGTAAAACAATAAAAATAATGATGAACCAGGTAAGGAACTTTTTCATAGTCACAGGATTAATTATACTGCAAACTTAGTATATGTTGGAATATATTCAGGGTATACCTTGTATTATTTTCTGAAGCTTTCTTACCTTTATCAGAGTAAATCTTATTATACCATGAAGAAAACAGCATATATCTTAATCGCTATGACGCTGCTGGCAGCCTGCACCTGCCCCCATGCACCTTCGGAAAAAGACAAATGCGCAAAAAAAGCCGACATCACCGTGCAGAATAAAGGTGATCAGCCTTTTGACACCTATTTCCGGGATAAGACCATGCGACTCGACTATTTCCATACTGGAACTGCAACGGACGAGACATTCTCAATCGACCGCATCGTGTCGGACGGTTCATGGCCCGGTAGTAAAACCATCCTTATAGACAAGCTCCAGCTTGGACTGTATTTTTTTGAAGTGATCGATAAAGCCACCAGCCTGATGTTGTATTCACGCGGTTTTGCCAGCATTTTCGGAGAATGGCAGACAATTCCGGAAGCCGGAACAAGCCGGGGTACCTTCCACGAATCCATCCGTTTCCCATGGCCAATAAATGAAGTCGTTGTAATCCTGAAAAAACGCGATGCCCAAAATGCGTTTCAAACCATCTGGACTACCGACATTGATCCAGCCTCACGCAAGGTCAATCCGGCAGACATCATTCACACCAACAGGACTGACGTTATCCTCGACAATGGCCCGGCACAAACCAAAGTGGATATTGTCATCCTGGGTGATGGATATACAGCCGATGAGATGGAGAAATTCAGAACCGATGCAAAACGACTTTCTGATGTGCTTCTTGCCACTGAGCCTTTTAAATCAAGAAGCAGTGATATTAATATCCGCGCTGTGGAGACACCTGCAATGGAATCGGGTGTGACAAAACCCCATCCAGGTGTTTTTAAGCGTACGCCTTTATCAGTTCAATATGGCAGCTTTGATTCAGAGCGTTATGCTTTGTCATATGATAATAAAACCATCCGTAATGTCGCCTCTCAGGTTCCCTATGAATTCATGGTGATCATGATGAATGAAAGAACTTACGGCGGCGGCGGAATATATAATTTATACACGACCGTATCTTCCGATAACAAATATGCCGGGTACATCATGGTCCATGAGATGGGTCATCACCTGGCAGGGCTGGCCGATGAATATTACACCTCCTCGGTGGCCTACGAAGTGCCTCCGGTCACGGTGGAACCATGGGAAACCAATATAACCGGCCTTTTTGATAAAAATAATCTCAAATGGAAAGAGCTGGTCGAAAAGGGCACACATATTCCCACGCCATGGAATAAAGAGCCTTTTGATCAATTCGGCTACCAGATCCAGAAAGAACGCGATAGCCTGCGTTCCGCCAAAGTACCGGAAAACATCATGGAAGACCTGTTTATGCGGCAATACAACGAGGAAGACCAGTTTTTTTCAAAGGAAATATATAAAGATAAGGTCGGGGCTTTTGAAGGTGCAGGTTATCTGGCAATAGGATTATACCGTTCGCAACTCGACTGCATCATGTTCACCAGACATATGCAATTCTGCAAGGTCTGCCAGAAAAGCATCACCGATGTCATGGATATGTACAACCATTAGGCGGGAGTCTCCCGGGCATCGGTGAGCCAGTTAAAGCATTTTCTGATAGATACGGCGACGTTTGCATATCTTTCCGCCCAAGCGCTCCATCTCCTGACGAACCGAATAATTCTCTTCCAGCTCATTGTGGCTGTCGATAGTGGTGAATCCTAAATTTTGGGCAGTCTGTATGATCCGGAGCATACCCCAGGCATCGAGGCCTATGTTGCGGTATTCCTTTTTTATTCCGCCAAGAAGCAGATCGAGCTGTTTGGATTTTTTGGCAGCTGCAAGAAGATAAAAAATCCCAAATGGCAACAGCCTGCCCTTGGCCTTGCGGAAACCTACATTCATATTAGGCATGCCGACAAGAAAACCGATTAGCTGATCACCCTTTTTGCCGGCCTTGACAAAACGCGGGTCAAGCACAGGGATGTATTGCTTGCCCAGTGCATCGATCTCCTCCGGCGTCAATGGCGTGAAACCATAGAGATCAATGTATGTTTCACTTAATAGTTCAAGTACGGGCTTAACATAAGGCTTTAACTCTTTTCTTTTTCTAAAGCTCAGAAAAGTAAATTCATTCCGTGCCTCTATACGCAGGGCTATTTTTTCGTAAAAGTCAAGATTAACTGTTTTCAGGTCGACGATGTAACAAACCCAGTCAATTTCCTTTGAATAGCCGCAAGCTTCCATGAGAACGGGGATGTATTCAAAGTTGTAGATAGTTGCCAATGTCGGTTCATATTCAAATCCCTCTGTCAAAAATCCTTCAGGGTCCTGGTCAGAAAATCCCAGCGGGCCGACAATTTTCACCATCCCAAATCCCCTGCCCCACTCTTCTACTCTTTGGAGCAAGGCTTTAGCCACTTCCAGGTCATTATAGCATTCCATAAAGCCAAAACGGACATGGCGTTCGTTAAACATCTGATTGCGTATACGGTTGATGATGCCCATGATACGCCCCACGGGCTTGCCGTCTTTCCATGCCAGCAACAGGAGGGTATCATTTTTCTTAATAGCCGGATTCTTGGCTGCATTAAAGAACTTCCGGTCATCCATCAACAGCGGAGGAACCCACAGGGGATGATTCTTGTGAATGACGAAAGGCAGTTTAATAAATGTCCGGAGTTCTCTTTTCGAAGTGACCTGCTTGATTTCAAGAGCCATAATGGATTTTTCTTTAGGTTAAATCTTCATGGTGCAATAGCGGGGATGTAAATTTATAAACATTTTGGAATGGACAACCGATAATTTTTGAAAATGTTAATGAAAAAGTCAAAGAATAGACATTAAAGGGCTCATCTGTAAGCGATTAAATCCATATTCAGATCACAGGTACGAACCACAATACAAATCCCGGAGCCATATTCCGCCACAGAACAATGGAGTATTAATTCTCCTCCTTCCTCAGGATTGTTCGACCGCACAAGATTACTTCGCAGAGTTATTCGACTTACACGATATTATTTGATACGATATCAATTTCCCGAAAATTGATAATTTCCACATCCTGAACTTTTTGCTCCATTTCACCATCATATACTAAAACAGGATTGGTAGCTCTGTCAGGAAACGCTTTGCTAAAATGCCTAAACTGTTTTAAAAAGTCAGTATGAAATGTTTGCGCCGATTTAATTTCAACCGGCTGCAACAAGTTTCCATGCTTTACAACGATATCAATTTCGTTATGGTGGCTGTCATGATAAAAGTAAATATTGCCGTCGAGTCCTCTATTGAAGCGCATTTTAATCAATTCCGAAACAACCATGTTTTCAAACAATGCCCCCCTTAACGGATCCCTGTCGAGTTGTTTCGTATCCTCTATGCCCAAAAGAAAAGCAATCAGTCCCACATCGTAAAAGTAGATTTTAGGCGCTTTTATATATCGCTTGCCCATATTTTCATAATAGGGTTGAAGAAAATAAATAATATAGGATGCTTCGAGCATTGTCAACCAGGATTTTACTGTTCCCAGCGAAACACCAGTTTCATTGGCAATAGCTGAAGCATTGACCAGATTTCCTATCCGGCCAGCACAAATTCTGACAAATTTTTGAAATAAACCGAGATCTTTTATTTGTATCAATTTGCGTAAATCCCTTTCAAGATATGTTTCGTAATAATTGCGATACGCATTATAAGGAGTGAGTTTGTGGGCATAAACTCCAGGGTAGAATCCTTTAAGAATCAAATCATTTGTTGGTAAAGACTTTTCTTCACCAATTTCGGATAATCCTAACGGGAGGAGTTTTAGTATAGCCGTCCTACCGGCCAAGGACTGTGTTACTTTATCAAGCAACGTAAACTGATTACTTCCGGTCAGGATAAATTTCACTTCATTTCTTCTGTCATCAACAAACTGTTGCAGGTATGATATCAGTTCAGGGGTGTTTTGAATCTCATCGAGGATTGCTCCTTCCCTGTTACTGTTCAGGAATGCCCTTGGGTCCGTCGTGGCAAATAACCTGGTATCCGGATTTTCAAAGTTATAGTAAGGTAAATCACTAAAAAGATGTTTTGAGAGAGTTGTTTTGCCTGATTGCCTCGGACCGGTAATGGTAATTATGGGATACTGTTTTGCCATGGCAATAACTTCGTCCTCAATGACCCTTCTGATATACATTTTCGTGTAAATTTAAAGTTCTACTGCAAATTTACACAAAAAAATGAATCCATAAATGAACAGATAAAAAAATAATCACCGGTATGAACCGGGGGGGTCATATTTGTGATTAAATTTCAGTCGCATGCTAACCGTTCATATTTAAAAAAAACATATCTTTACGTGGCTTATATACCGTTTAATCCGGAAAGTTACCCGGGCATTCACAACCATTGTAATGATCATTGACACAAGAAAAACAATAATCACTATAACACGCTACTAAGTCTCTCCTGTCCAAAATCTTAGTAGTGTGTAGACAGGATTACACGAGCAGGTGCTACATGATAGTTATGCCAAATGCTATGACGACCGAAAAACGACTTTAACAATTTAAATATGACGACACCAATGAAAATAACCTTTGACTCTAACACTTGGAGAAAGGTTGCAACTCCAGACAATTTTCCGAAAGACCCAATCAATGCGGACTACAGGACAATTCGAGAAGCTATTAATAATGGGAAAGTGATGCCTTTTATTTCTGAGACAGTATTTACACTGGAAGCGATTCAAAAAAAAGACAGAAAACAATTTTTCAGAGATTATAAGGCGGTAATCACAACAGACATTAGTGAAGGAGAAAACGGAGCAATAAAAATGCAATTTAAAATCGGACCAAATGAAAATGCTCATCCAGGTAATAGTGGATTTTTGAAAGAACATTTTGCAGACGCTTTAAGGTTAGGGTTTAACATTATTCATTTGCCAAGAATTGCAGGGATTACAAATAAAGACATAGAAGCAGCCAAATATAAAATGGACAATGAAACATTAGGTAAATATCTTGACAAGGTATTTGAAGTTGGCAGACGAATTACTGAATTACAAGCAGGCGATTACGAAATACAGCAGATAGGTTTAAAGTATGATACACTATCAGGATTTCAAGGTATTGGGAAAGCTCCCGATTCAGAAAATGAAAATATTACAAAAGCAATTGTAGAGTGGGCAGACGGAGATTCAGTTGCTTCACATATAGCAATTGGTGGGGACTATTTTTGCACTAACGACAATGCAGTATCAGCAGGAGTAAAATCTGTTTTTAGCGTAACAAACTTAAATATCTTGGAGACAGAATATGGATTTCAAAAAATTACTCCAACTGACCTTGCAGATTTACTAAAAGAAATATAAACAATTAAAAATTTGCAACTATGTCTAAAAAACTTTTACCAGAAAAACCAAAGAAACCTCTTTTACCAGAGAAACCAAAAAAACCTTTATTACCCGAAAAGCCAAAGAAGCCATTAATCCCTGAACCAAAGCCAAAGAAACCACTAATAAAAGGTTAAAGGAAACTGCGACTTGAGGTATACACGGACTACAAAAAAGCACTGGGCGTAACAAATAAGGCTTCGTGTGGTCCGCTTGAGGCGGACCCAATCCCGACCTACGTCAAGACAAGCTATGAAGCCATGTTGCACAGCCTGCCCCGCCTCCGGCGGGGAAATCCAGTCCTGGCCGCACATCCTCTTAGTTTCTTTTCTATGGAAATTGAATGACTTTCTTAGTTGACAAGCTTAATATTTTCAGGGAAGAGGCCGAACTTTTTATAATAAACAAGGTCATACCAGATGGAAAGAATAAGCTGAAAAAGACTGTAAATTGGTGTTTGAGGCTGTTTTATGCAATATCTTACCGTGTCCATATCCTGAACGTTATTTAATTTGCTGCTATTTTCCGGTTACCGCTTGCCGATTGTAAAGAAGATATACACATAGCCTCATATGCCGTTTCTGTTTCCCGGAACAAGTCCGGGAGAAATAGCCAGTATCGGACAGAGTTTATCTCGCCAACGGCCGGACAGCCACACTTCCTTTAATGCATGCCTCGCGGCATACCACCCCCGACCTACGTTACGGGGCAGGCTCTGCGACTTGCTAATACTTCAGGACGTTACACCTGCGTATAAGGTACTTCCACCCTCTGGAAAACAATACACCCTTGTTGCTTCGCTTTCTAAACAATTATTTGTATTTTTAACATTTTTGTAAAGCTTACAACAAGTGTGCGCTGCCCTGTTCATGCAGGGCACACACATACAATATAATATGAGATACGACACTTTCCAAATATTTGCAACTATGCATCATGTTGATTTCGACGGAACTAAGTTCAAAGAAATCAAGGATGAAATATTAGGACGCTCAAAAGATTATATCTTAAATGTCGATGAAATAGAATTTCAAGATGCTATATATGACAAATTCAAGCTGGATAAGTTAGTTATCCTGGTGGATCAACTTTCTTTTAATACGCCAAAAAAATCAAATAAATTTTTTCATGATAGATTCAGCGGTAAAGATTTTGAAAAAGAAATCTATGAATTTGATTTTAAAATTCCTTTTTATGGATCATCGGATTTATTAAAAGTAAAACCACCCACTTTTGTGATGACAACCATAGAAATACAAGCTATTACAATATATGAACCTATAGAACCAATTATAAAAGAGCAGTATCTTAAGGTAGTTCTTGAAGTTTACAATGCAGACGAAAAGGAATTTGAAGAGAGGAAGAAAGAAATCTTAAATAAAATAACAGCTAATATTGATAATGTAAATCAATATGCTGAAGTTCTAAATCAAAGAATTAAAGCACTAATTATCCAGACTTTTCAAAAACGAAAAGAACAATTTATTAAAGAAAATGACTTTTTTAAGGCAATAGATTTAAAAGTTAATGAAAGTACAACTACCTTCTTCAATGCAAGTCCAATTAGAAAGAAAAAAATTCCGATTCCTAAAATTGAAGATGTTAAAAAGAAATATTTCGACTCACCACAAATAACAGATGAGATTTACAAAGATGTTAATCATACAATTTTAAATTATTGTAAATCAATAGAGCAGAAACCTTCTATTTATAAAGATAAAGATGAAGAATCATTAAGATTTTTAATATTATCTGTTCTTGAATCTCGGTATGAATCAATTACAGCTACTGGGGAAACATTTAATAAGGGTGGTAGATCAGATATATTGTTAAAATATCAGGATGGCTCAAATCTTTATGTTGCTGAATGCAAAATTTGGAAAGGAGAAAAAATGGTTTTAGAAGCAATTGATCAGCTTATTAGTTATCTTACATGGAGAGATTCAAAAACTGCATTGATTATCTTTGTAAAAACTATTGACTTCAGTAATGTACTTGATAAAATAGAAAAAATAATTCAAACACATAAGAATTTTATCAAATTGATGAATAGTTCAACTGATAAGACATCACTTTCATGTGCTTTTAATTTTCCAGATGATTCAAAAAAACAATTTTTTATGGAAATAATGAGTTTTCACTTTAACTAATTATACTGGCACTAATCGAGTAGGTGGCCCCGGTCATGAATAACCGGGGGTACACGCCTCACACCCCTCCCGTCTTTCAGCATACCCCTTCCCACACCCACACCGACACTCACACCCACACCCATGTCGCTGTGTCGCTTTCCGGAAATATTCGTATTTTTATTAAGCTTACATATCCAATACATTATACGTAAGCGTTGAAAACGATACACATGAAAAATGCTGAATAATAAATATTATCTTTGTACAAAAATCAGGTCATGCAAAGTATTATTAAAGAAAAGATTAGCGCACTTCAGGAGCTTTGCAAAAAATATGATGTGAAAACATTGTATGTTTTTGGATCAGTGTGCACCGATAGTTTCACTAACAATAGCGATATTGATATATTAATTTCGTTCAAGGACATTTCTATTGAGAAATACACGGATAATTACTTTGAATTACATCATAAGCTTGAAGAATTGTTCAATCGAAAAATCGATCTATTGACTGAAAACTCTCTTTCTAATCCATATTTTATTGAAAGTATAGAAGAAACAAAGCAACTGTTATATGCAGCGTGAAATTCAGAAATATCTTCACGATATCAAAGAGTCTATTGATTCAATAGACTCTTATCTTCTGGAAAAACATAATTTTGACGAATTCAAATCGAACAAATTATTAAGACGGGGAATCGAGCGAGAGCTTGAAATTATTGGTGAAGCGACCAGCCGGATTTTAAAAATCGATCCAAATATTCAAATCCCTGATTCAAGAAGAATCGTTGATTTAAGAAATTGGATAATTCATGGATACGATAAAGTGGATGATGTGATTATTTGGGGAATTATTATAAAAGATATTCCCAGATTAAAAGTTCAGGTTAATAAACTAATTAATAAATAGCGCCAGCGCACAATCGAATAGGCAGCTGACTAGCGGTTAAGCTCACCTGTGCACCTCTCCCACTACCCCCACCTTCCGGCATATCACACTCCCCCTCTAATCACACGCACACCCACACCCACACCCACACCCATGTCAGGGACTTCCACCCTCTGGAAAATAATGCACGCTTGTCGATTGCCTTCTGTTAAAAAATTTGTATTTTTAACATTATTGTAAAGCTTACAACAAGTGTGCACTGCATGCTCATGCAGGGCACACACATCGCATATAGCCAATGGCGGGGGAAGCAGGAATTCGAAGCTATGTAGACCACTCCAGCGTCCGTATCGGCGGATACGAACGCAGCCCGCACTCCGCCACTGGCCATATGCGTAACCGTTATGCAATAGCGTGAAAAGACAACGAAAAGAAACACATGAATGGATTTTTATAGTTAACAAGAAAATATAAAAAATATGAATGACAAGTTTAATTCAGGGAGTATCCAGCATGCAGATACGAATGTTTTGATAGGCAATATTCATAAAACACAGAATATACAGCCTACCAGAAACTATACAGCGGCGTTCCCTGGAAAATATATCCAAGGCGAAAATGCGCTTGCTGAGTTACCAGGCTTGGTCAAATTGTTTGGTAAAAATGGGCTTATTTTAGCCTCACCGACTGTAAAAAACAAATTACTCCCTGGATACAATATCAAAGAATATGAGAATTGGATTTCTGTCGAAGAATTTCAAGGGGAGTGCAGTAAAAAAGAATTGACACGTCTGGCTGAAATTATCAGTAGCCGTAAGGTAGACATGGTTGTAGGAATGGGCGGCGGCAAGACTATTGACGCAGCAAAAATTGCTGCCGACAGGGCAGGCATCCCGGTGATTATTGTTCCTACCATTGCCTCTACTGATGCACCTTGTAGTGGTTGTGCTGTTATATATTCAGATCAGGGAGTTTTCGATTCCGTATACTATATGAAGATGAATCCGCAGGTGGTTCTCGTCGATACGAATGTTATTGCCGCTGCTCCGACTCGTTTTCTTGTTGCTGGTATGGGTGATGCTTTGTCTACATGGTTCGAGGCAAAGTCCTGTGAACGCTCCCAGTCGCCAAACGAGTGTGGTGGATATAGTACAATGACAGGGCTAAATCTAGCAAAACTTTGCTACGACACACTTTTACTCTACGGTTCAGCCGCTAAAATGGCATGTGAAAATAATATCGTCACCCCTGCCCTGAACCACATTGTTGAGGCAAATATCCTTCTAAGCGGCATCGGATTTGAGAGTTCAGGACTTGCTACCGCACACTCTATTCATAACGGACTAAGTGCATTGGATGAAACCCATTCGTTCTTCCATGGTGAGAAAGTCGCCTTTGGCGTTTTAACAGGTCTTCATTTAACCGATACACTGCCTGAAGAAATAGCGACTGTGTACTCATTCTGTGAGGAAATAGGACTGCCGACCGTATTTTCCGATATTGGTATAAGAGACGTCAGTAGAAGCAAGTTGATGGAAGTGGCCATAAAAGCTTGCGCTCCTGCAGAAGGAATACATCACGAGGCTGTCGACATTACTCCCGATAAAATCATCAATGCCATGATCGCTGCCGATGCTTTGGGAAGAACCAGAAGAAATGAATCGAAATAGACCTAATTAAGATGATATACAAGTTTTATAATCTTCTTATAGAAATAAGTATCGCCTATGCATAACTCGCGGTATAAAAAATTGTCGAAGATGTAGGCGTGAAAAGGGTTACAGCCCTCTTTAGTATTGGTACATCCAGTAGGTGAATCATTCGCTATCGGCAACTATTCATACCGCCGACCATTAGCACACATTATGAGAACAATCATAAAATTTTGAAATAAATGTAAAGAAAAATTGCAACGTTGATATTTTTTATGACTTTAGCCTTAATGAATTGTAAAAATCTGATTGCCCAAATCACAGGTATGAATAAATCAGAAGCCGACACTACCATTTGGAGAGGTACAAATCAAGGAGATCTTCTGAAAGCTGGAGGTCTTTCAGGGTTTAGTATTTTATTTGGAGGGTGGAGAACAGGATTTGGGAAATTTAACTTTGTTAAAATGATTTTTTAATATCCAATATAAATGTTAATGACAACAAAACAAAATTGATTATGAAAACCAATCGGATGTTCGTTCTTCTACTCGGTTTGTCTATATCGGTAGGATGGACAAGTTGCAACAAAAATGATCAGGTTGATCCGGTTCCATCCAATATCATTCAGGATTCAGCCGTTACAATCGAGAATAAAGGGACCTATTACCTGGTTACCCTTGACATGACACAGGGTTTCTCCCATTACCGGATCGGTCAGCAATACGGCCGGTGCATAAAAAAGGTGGCACCCGGCTATGAAACCATTCTCGGTGCCTATTTATATGAACTTGCTACCTATCAGTATATAGACACAGGTAATATTCCGGAAAGAATCGGGAACATCAAGCCCCAACTTGATGCAAATTACCGGGATGAGATGGATGGAATTGTTTCACAGTTCAACCAAACTTCCGACTGGAGTGCATACGAAATTGTGTATGGGGTTAATCTGGTCTCGGATGTGTTTCGCTATACGCAATGTAGCGCCTTCGGGTGTTGGGGAGAAGCATCCAAAACAGGGGAGAATATTGCCTACCGGACCCTTGACTGGTATGGCGGATCGGTAATTCCTACCATTCAATCGGTTACCAAGATCAAATATCCCGATAAAACGATTTACCTTATCGGAATACTTGGACATCTGGGGTGTATTACGGGAATCAATTACCAAAACGGGATCATGGCCGCAATTCTGGATGCCGATGTAGAGACAAGCTATCAGTCTCCTGGCCTGCGTTCATATATTTTTGATCTCCGAAAAGCGCTTGAAACTGAATCTACAAAGGAAGGCATTGCCGATTATTTGAAAAAACCGGAATTTGCTTACACATTTGATCACCTGATCTTTCTTGCTGACGAAACAAACTGTGTGGTTCTTGAAAATAACATTTCCAATACCGGAATCCAGCCACAAAGAGCCATCAGGGTCGACACATCCGATTTGAATCCAGGCATATCCTGGAACTATAAAAATATCATTGGAGCCGTCAACTGTTTTATGCTCCACGGACAGGTCAATAATTTTTCTGTAGGCATCAATGGGATAATCAATACCCAGCGATGGGATTTACTTCTTCAGAAAACAGACGATTTACTGCAATTAAACAACAATAAGTTGTCGGCCGAGAATGTCAGGGAAATCATGTGTTCATACTGGGGCGAAGAACCGGCATCACTGTACATGGATAACGGCGATCTTTACAATACCGATACACAGCAGATGGCATTGTATATTCCAGCCAGAAGATCGTTAAAGGTGTTTTTTAAGCCAAAAGACAACTCAACGCCAAAAGATCCCTCTCCCTATTTTGAAACCATCGTTTTGTCAGATTAATCCTGTATTATTGGATAAAACAGTCTAACTGACCAGGCCCCGCTGACCCAAATTGACCACACCCTGCCGGCGAAAATGTACTTGAACAGGTGAAGGATAAGCTGCTCTGGATCATGGGATAAACTCAAGTCGCACACTTTGGGCCAGATCGCTTATCTCAATGGTTTCCCGGCGATCAGAGGGGGTGACCTCTGATTGGATACAACTTTGTTAATGTACATGCTAACTTCTGGCCTTCGACATAGTTTGACATTTACAGATCATATGAGAGGTTACTGAATATTAACGTGGGAAAAGTCGGGAGAAGCGTTGGTAACAAAGATTGTGGATTCAGTATTATAGTCTAAAAGTCTAAAAAATAATAAATTAACGTGTGCTAATAAATAAGGCTTCGTGTGGTCCGCCTGAGGCGGACCCAACATGAAGCCACGTTGCACAGCCTGCCCCGCCTCCGGCGGGGAAATCCAGTCCTGGCCGCACATCCTCTTAGTTTCGTTTCTATGAAAATTGAATGACTTTCTTAGTTGACAGGCTTGATGTTTTCAGGGAAGAGGCTAAACTTTTTATAATAAACAAGGCCATGCCAGATGGAAAGAATAGGCTGAAAAAGACTGTAAATTGGCGTTTCAGGCTGTTTTATGCAATATCTTACCGTGTCCATATCCTGAACGTTCTTTAATTTGCTGCTATTTTCCGGTAACCGCTTGCCGATTGTAAAGATTAAATGGTGGCCCCCTGCCTGGATCAAACCGCTCGATGGTGATCATTTTTCCCCGTTTGCAATGCGGACACAGTTCCGGATCATAGCTCAGGTGCTCACGACAGATCTGCCTCCAGTCTTTCTTTTCCCTCTTTTCCGGAATGTGGATACCAAACCCTTTTTGCACTTGCCTCAGATGCTTACGTTTTGTGGCTGACAGCAAGCCGTAATACCGTATCTGCTATCTTCAACCGGCTTGCTTCCCGGGCACGTGATCCTGCCGGATACATCAGTGATAACATAATCCTGTGTTTTAGCAGTTCAGGCGCCTTAAACATGCTGCGGCATTCTTCCCGGTTCAATACCACCGGAAGTTCACGCTCTCGTTTAATCTGTGGCAGGTTCACTACTTTTTCATTCATGCCAAGCAGGCGGTAGCAATACCGAAGTCCATACACTGCAAACTTAAAATCACTCAACGAAGGTGTTTTTGATTTACGTGCCAGCGAAGCAAGGTAGCGGTTTATCTCTTTCTCGCTGATATGTTGCGGTAGCTTGCCAAAGTGAAGACTCACCTGTGCCAGCTTGCGTGCATAGTTATTCAGCGTACTCTTCGATTGCCCCGATAAGACGATCTTGTCCTGAAGTTCCTGGAATAATTTTCCGAAGCCATGTATTTCATGGCATGCCTGTTCTACAATTGTGAACGATTTTTTTCTTAATTTTATCGATGCTTTTTCCATAGTATAAAGTATTTAGGTCAATGAAACTTTATACTAATACTAAGAAAAAAGGCTATCCCGTTCCCGGGCTAAGCCCGGGAACGGGATTTAGTGCAACGAACGCGCAAATGCCAGCCCGGATTAACTTTTATTTGCCCATGCAGGTGCGCAAATATAATCCAGGGTGTTATATAAAATACTAAATTTCAACCATGCCCGCCTGCACGGGCAACAATCCGGGCCGGCATCTGCGCTCGGCGTTGGGTGCAATTGATTTTACTTTCAAATCTATGTTAATTATAGTCTGTGGGCTCCAAGGAGTCGGAAAAACAATTGTTGCTACTAAAATTGCTGAAAAAACAGGTGCTATTTTACTAAGAACTGATGTTATAAGAAAAAAACTAGTCAAAAATCCAACTTACGGCAAAGAAGAAATAATACACATTTATGATGAAATGTTTTCTAGAGCAAAAAAATCATTACTGGATAAAAATACTGTCATTTTAGATGCAACTTTTGCTGAAATACAAGATAGACATCGTGCTAAAAAAATAGCTGATGAGGCAGGCAGTAAATTTGAAATTGTAGAAGTTAAATGCTCGTCTGAAGAGATCATCAA
>JAPLDP010000016.1 GCA_026391695.1 Bacteroidota bacterium | reverse complement strand
AAATCGGCTGTCCGACTAATTTTATTTCTGTATCTTTACCCATGTTGCAGTTTTTGGTTCGCAAAACAAAACTACAACATTGAGGGGAAACCCGTTGGGAGTACCCTCTTTTGTATTAATTTAGTCGGTCAGTAGTGAAAAGGTATCTTTAGTTTCCCCTGGCCCGCGGAAAAGGATTATTGTCTTACTAATATGGTCAAGAATTTTGATTGGCGCAACCGGCATGGGGCAAACCGGTTAGGTTCCAAATATTATGATAATGATATTACAGGAACAGGCTGGATGACAAAAGCGAAAGACCAGGGTATGTGTGGATCTTGTTATGCTTTTGGTCCAATAGGTGCACTCGAAGGTTATATTAACCTTTATTTTAATCAACATCTCGATTTCAATCTTTCGGAACAGGAAATTGTATGTTTTTCCCAAGAAAGTAATGGTTGTGATGGCGGATCGCCTCCTTTCGTTTTTCTATATTTACACGATCCCGGAGTGAAGACAGAAAATTGTTTTCCTTATTATGCTACCGGCGATCAAGCTACATGTATCAGCTTGAATAATCAGTGTAATGCTGATACCGTTGTTAAAATTGATAACTATCATTTTATTCAACCATCTGAAAGTACTGAAATTATGAAGAAGCTGATCACCAACGGGCCTCTATCTGTGACTTTTACGCCACAAAAAGGAAGTAATCATAACGTAGTACTTACAGGTTATATAGTTGATCCGGTTGATTTAAGTATTATCTGGATATTTAAAAACAGTAAAGGACCAAACTACGGAGAAAACGGTTTTGAATATGCCAAAATAGCATTAAAACCTCCAAAAACATATATTTCTGGGGCTATTACGGTTATTTGTAGTATCCCTCCTGCCCGCCAATGGCATGATTATGATGAGGATGGTTATTATTATTGGGGAATAGGTGAAAAACCATTCGATTGTCCGGGTGAAAAGGATGAGGAAGATTGCGATGATTCAAATCCAATGTTAGGTCCTTATGATACTGAAACTTTTTATTGTGAGTGCCTATTGGATTATATTCCTACTCCTGAACACATCTCATCCAATACGACATGGTCAGAAAACATTAGCATTAACCGTGATATAGTCATTGATTCGTCTGTTACACTAACGATAACGGATACGGTTCTGTTTGCACCCGAAACAAAACTAATCGTCCTTCCCGGAGCGACCCTGGAAATTGACGGTGGCACTCTGACAAAAGCGTGTACGGAAAACTGGCAGGGTATCGAAGTCTGGGGTAATCCGGAGGAATCACAATTTTATGAGGAATCGCAAGGGAGGGTTCTTATAAGTAATAACGGATCAATTCAAAATGCAATAACAGGAATAGTGACAGGCAAAAAGGTAATTGGAAATTATATACAAGGTTTTGAAGGGGGTCTTATAATAGCAAGGGAGGCGCTTTTTTTAAACAATAATACAAGCATTGAATTTCATCCTTACCAAAATATACATCCGTTCATCCCGGAACATGAGGAAAACAATTTCAGCTATTTTACAAAATGTATGTTTGAAACAGATTATATCGCTTTCCTTGAATATGGTTTACCGGGAGTCCAGGTTTCATTGGAAGGTGTAAAAGGAGTTGAATTCTACGGTTGTTCCTTTAAATATAACCATACTGAATTGGATGCAAATTTAATGGCATTAACTGAAGATAATATTGGTATCTATGCTAATGATGCTGATGTTTGGGTGCTGCCTGGATATGAATATCCCGATCCGATGTATGAGCCTTGCGGCGAGGGTTGCTATGAGCTGATTCCCTGTTCCTTTGATAATCTCTGGTATGGCATAAAAGCGTTTAATGGTGGTGATAATCGAAGGTTTTATGTGGATAAGGCCATTTTCAATAATAATAACGCAGGGATTTATCTTTCAGGATACCAACAGCCGACCATCATTTCCGATACATTTATGACAATAGCAGCTCATATGACTAACTTTCAGGATGATCCATTTGTGGGTGGTATTTATATGGAAGATTGTTCGGGATATCATGTTGAAGGTAACCTGTTTACGGGAAATTATGTCCCTGGTTCCGCATCTTTCTATTGGACAATGGGTATATATATAAAGAATTCCGGCACTGAGGATAATGAGATATACAACAATTATTTTTCTCATTTACACGGGGGAATAGTTGCTGAAGGAAAAAATAGGGGCCCCGGCACCGGCTTATGCAATAAGTGCAACGATATGAACACCAACCTGAATGATTTCCTTGTGTGGAAGTCAGGACGGGAAAACGGCACCCCTGAACATGGGATTAAAGTGTCGCAGGGCTCTTATGACTTAATAGTAACGGCTCCGGCAGGAAATACGTTTACTTATGACACTCTACCTGCTCACGACTATGGCGGCCGTGACAAATTGTATTTCAACTATTTCAACGATGCACTGCCTTTTACTTACATTCATCATCAAAAACAAGAAGATCCACTGACGTACCCGTTAGATAGTAATTACACCTATGAGAAAATAACACGATATGAACAACAATTATTAGTCTATGATTCACTTTCAGCATGCCCTTCAAATTTAGGGAACAACAATTACAAAAGCGGTTACGATCCCCGGCTTGAGATGACATTTGCGGAGGGATATATCAATCAATATCGGAATTTGTTAGATTTGTTGGTGGACGGAGGTAATACCGATGAGTTGAATTTTGAAGTGATGACAAGTATGCCTAATGAAGCTTTGGAAATGCGGCAGCAGTTATTGGATGAATCGCCTTACCTGTCCGATACTGTAATGAAACAGGCTATTTATAAGGAAGATGTCCTGCCAAGCGCCATGTTACGGGATGTGTTAACTGCTAATCCTCAGTCCGCTAAATCGCAGGATGTTCTTCAATCACTTAATGATCGTTTTGATCCTTTGCCAGATTACATGATAGAAGAGATCATGCAGGGTCGTGAATACCTTGGCGCAAAAGAGATACTTGAATCCAAACTGGGATACTGGCAACAGATACGTGCCAAAGCCAAAAACCAGCTCATCCGGAAATTCCTTTCCGATACCACCATACTTAATCCTTATGACAGCCTGATAGCCCTGTATGAAAATGAAACTGACATTCCATCGAAATACAGGCTGGCCTTCTGTTATTTTAACAATCATCAGCCGGAAGAAGCGTTGAATTTGCTTGATGAAATTCCTTCGACTTACGAACTCAGTACATACCAAAATGCGGTACATCAGGATTATAAGAATTATTTCAGTGTCTTAAAGACGATGCATGACAGCACCTGGAGCGCTGGGCAAATAGATTCATTATCAGTTAATACTTTGCATGAAATTATGAACAATGGGTATCCATTGATCAGCGGTTATGCACGGGGATTGCTTGTGAAAGGCAATTTCATTGATTATACTGAACAGGTTTATTTTCCCACGAATATAAAATCTTACCCTGAATATCATTTCACACCTCACGAAGTAATTGTTGAAAAGGAAGATCATCTGAAATTGTTTCCTAATCCTGCATGGGATTATGTGATTGTTTATTATAACACTTCTGAGTATGAAATGAATGGTAAATTGATAATGTATGATGTTAATGGTAAGATAATAAAAACCATTGTATTATCTAATCAGTTAAATCAATCAACTATATCATTTAAAAATCTTCCAAATGGGGTTTATATGATCAGCTTGTTTGTGGATGATAACTTGATTGAGAGTAAAAAAATTACTAAAGTTGGAAACAAGTAAGATCTATGATTATGAAAATATTATCAGGTATTTTATTAAGAATCATCTTAATACAGTCAATGTTTTTAATTTTTACCTGCATTAATGGGCAGGAATGGCCGAGAATATATGGTGATAATTTTGATGCAACTGTAACATCTATTAAAGAAGATTATGATGCTGGATACATGATCTCAGGTTATGCCGGTTATGGCCAAAATCCCTCAAAATGGGGATGGTTAATAAAAACGGACATTAATGGAAATGTCATTTGGGATAAAAAATTTGGCAATCTTTCTTACAATACAGCTTTTATTGCTTTATCAAAGACAAAAGATCAGGGTATTATATTAGCCGGAGCAACAAGTAAATACGATGATCCCCTTTATTTTGATCCTTTATTTCTTAAGTTAAATACTTGTGGAGAGATTGAATGGTGTACCATACTTAGTTCACTTGGTGGAAATTATGGCATGGACATTCTTCAACTTGATGACAACCATTATATCGGATTACTGAAATATTATGGTGGTGATTACCAGAATATCCGGATAAGCCTGGTAAAAATGGATTCATTGGGCGTACCGGTCTGGATCAAGAACTTGGCACAGGATGATCCAACCATTCATGATGAAGAAGGTTATTACCTGATTCATACCTCTGATGATAGCTATTTGGTTTCAGGACATTGCTTTTGCCCTAACGCCCGCCCGTTCTGGATTAAAACCGATACATCTGGCAATCAGATATGGGATTTAAAATGGCCAAGCGGAACAGGTCTCGATGGTCAGACCATCGCAGTGAATAATGGTATTTTCTATGCATCAGGTGGAATGTACAATGGTCCTATGACACCTACCCTGTTTAAATTCGATATCGACGGGAATGCTTTATATAGGGAATTTCTATTAGGAGATACAATTGTTGCCGGTGGGGCTGAACCACTTTATTCTTTTAATGATTCAACATTGCTTGTAGGAATTCAATGGCGAGTTAATGAATCTTCTGTTGATGATGGATATAGTGAAGTATTCATGATCGATACATTAGGAAATCTGGTTAAAAGAAGACAATTACTTCATGAAAACAGGACGCCGGAAAATATCATCAAAACATTCGATGATAAAATATTAGTCACCGGAAGCTATGTGGTCGACAATAACTGGGACATTTATCTCTGGAAACTCAATTCGGATTTAGAGGATGATACCCTTTACACCCAGCCCTTTACTTACGACAGTCTTTGTCCAAACCCAATTCCTTCTGATACCATTGACTTAAACTGTGGCGTATATGTTTCAATTGATGATATACCACTGAAAGAAGAATATGATAAAGTGCTGAAAGTATTTCCCAATCCGGCTTTCACAACAATCAATTTTGAAATTAAAGATTTGAAAACCAGTGCCATATTGAGCATATATGACAGTTATGGCAGGCTGGTGGAGGAAATGGTTGTGCTGGCACATACAAAGGAGATGCAGGTTGGTGTCACGAATTATAAACCAGGATTGTATCTGGCCGTGTTGAAAAATTCTAAAAATATCCTTGGGAAAGAAAGGTTTATGGTGGTGAGAGGGAGATGATTAGGCGATTTAATGATGTTCGGCGTTCGATTTGGTGAAGTTGGATATGGATCTACTATTTTTTGATGCCTTTGGGTTTGGAGGCGGGGTACCCACTGGGTGAAGATTCCGTTAAAATTCAGACGGAGAAGTGATCCCGCCAAAGACGGGAGAGCGGCTCGGTTGGCTTAGGAATCGAGCCCATAGTGGGTCGCCGAAAACCCAGGCTGTCCTTTTCTTTTCATACTTTTCTTTTGGACAAGCAAAAGAAAAGTGATACGTGCAAGAGCTAAAAATCAACTGATACGAAAATTCCTTTCCGATACCACCATACTTAATCCTTACGACAGCCTGATAGCTTTGTATGAAAATGAAACGGATCTTCCGTCAAAATACAGACTGGCTTTCTGCTATTTAAATAATGATCAGGCAGAAGAAGCGTTGAATTTGATTGATGAAATTCCTTCAACTTACGAGATGAATTCATATCAAACTGCTGTACACCAGGATTATGAAAATTATTTTAGCATTTTAAAAACGATACGTGACAGTGCTTGGAGCGTAGGGCAATTGGATTCTACATCTGTTAATACTTTGCATGAAATAATGAACAATGGGTATCCTTTAATCGGAGGTTATGCACGGGGATTATTGATGAAAGGTCATTTTATCAATTACACTGAAAAAGTATATTTTCCACTTGATATAAAATCGTATCCTGAATATCATTTCACACCAAACGAAGTAACTGATGTAAAGGAAGATCATTTGAAAATCTTTCCAAATCCTTCCTGGGATTATGTGATAGCTTATTATAACACCACCGTGTATAAAATGATCGGTAAAATGATAATCTATGATGAAAAAATTACTAAAGCAGGAAATAAGTAAACCTATAGAAAGGGAGGAACTGATGAACACTTTGTTGAAAATCTTACTAACAGGATTATTATCAACAGTTTTAACTTTTACCCATGGGCAAGAATGGCCAAAAATTTATGGTGGGAATACTTCGTCGTATGTTCGGGGCATTGAAAATGATTATGATAATGGATATCTGATAGCAGGTTATCTAAGCAGGGGACAGGTGGTTAATCAGTGGGGATGGCTTATAAAGACCGATATAAACGGAAATATTATTTGGGAGAAGAAATTTGGTGACCTGTTGTATCAAACTTTTTTTTACGCTTCACAAAAAACTAAAGACCATGGGACTGTATTAGCCGCATCAACCAGTAAAAATGATCTGAATGGACACTTTAATCCTTTATTCATTAAACTGAATCCATGCGGAGAGATTGATTGGTGTCTTGAACTTCAGGCATCAGATGATGATTATGGGACAGGTATGGTACAATTGGTTGATGGTAATTATTTAGGTATGATGGCATATTATGCCGGATACTCTCATAATCAGCGTATAAGCCTGGTAAAGATAGATACATTGGGAAATCCGATTTGGATAAAGAATTATTCTTGGGATTACCCTCAGATGTCAAATGAAGAAGGAAGTCATTTGCTTGTGACTCATCAGGGTCACAATTTGGTTTCAGGCCGCTGTACATACCCTGGTTTTCGTCCCTTCTGGTTTATGACCGACACTTCCGGTCAGCAAACTTGGGATTTAATATGGGGTAATTATACAGGTTGGCTTCCACAAACAGTTGAAAAGGATACAGGTATTTTTTACAGTGCTGGTACATATGGGAATCAAACCTGCTTTCATCCTTCAATTTTTAAATTGAATGAAAGCGGACAATTTTTATCGCAATATTATCTGCTTGGCGATACCATAGTTGCAGGTGGTGCTTCCTCAATAGAAGTGTTAAATGATTCAAGTTTAATTGTTGGTATTGCCTGGACAAATGTAGAATATCCGGTTGACGAGGGTTATAGCAATGTGCTAATTACGGATACAGCCGGAAATATATCTAAGATACGATTATTAATTGATGATCCACAAGGTCCGAAATGTATTAAGAAAACATTTGATGATAAAATTCTTGTTACGGGTACGTTCAATCCTGTTCATATTTACCTCTGGAAACTCAATTCTGATTTGGAGGATGATACTCTTTACACCCAGCCCTTCACTTACGACAGCCTTTGTCCGTATCCGATTTCTTCCGATACCACCGATTTATCCTGTGGCGTATATGTTTCGATAGATGAAATACCTCTAAAAGAGGAGTATGATAAAGTATTGAAGATTTATCCTAATCCTGTTGCATCCATTATTAATTTTGAGTTTAAGGATTTGAAAAACGGCGCCATTTTGAGCATATACGACAGCTATGGCAAGCTGGCGGAGGAAAGAGCTGTGCCGGCATATACAAAGGAAACACAAGTCGATGTTATGGGCTTTAAGCCAGGATTGTATCTGGCCGTATTGAAAAATTCCAAAACTATCCTTGGTAAGGAAAGATTTATGGTGGTGAGATAAGTGATTTTTATGCTCACTACAATTGATATTACAGGAGCATCACAATAGATCATGTGATTTATTTTAATATTAAAATCGGAATTAAATTGAAATTCATTTTTAATGCCTTTGGGTTTGGAGGCGGGGTACCCACTGGGCGAAGATTCCGTTAAAAGCCAGACGGAGAAGTGATCCCGCCAAAGGCGGGAGAGCGGCTCGGCTGGCTTAGGAATCGAGCCCATAGTGGGTCGCCGAAAACCCAGACTGTCCTTTTCTTTCCGTACTTTTCTTTTGGACAAGCAAAAGAAAAGTACATAATGACTGAGATCATGCAGGGACGCAACTATCTTGGGGCAAAAGAAATACTTGAATCACGGCTGGGATACTGGCAGCAGTTGCGCACAAGAGCCAAAAATCAACTCGTACGGAAATTCCTTTCCGATACCAACATCCTTAATCCGTATGACAGCCTGATAGCCTTACATGAAAATGAAACGGACCTTCCGTCAAAATACAGGTTAGCTTTCTGCTATTTTAACAATGATCAGCCGGAAGAAGCGTTGGACTTGCTGGATGAAATTCCTTCGACTTACGAACTCAGTACATACCAAAATGCGGTACATCAGGATTATGAAAATTATTTCAGCATTTTAAAAACGATGCGTGACAGTGCATGGAGCGTAGAGCAATTGGATTCTATATCTGTTAATACTTTGCATGAAATTATGAACAATGGGTATCCGTTGATCGGCGGTTATGCGCGGGGATTGCTTGTGAAAGGCAATTTCATTGATTATACTGAACAAGTTTATTTTCCTTTAAATACAAAATCTTACCCTGAGTATCATTTCACACCTCACGAAGTAATTGTTGAAAAAGAGGATCACTTGAAATTGTTTCCTAATCCTGCCTGGGATTATGTGATTGTTTATTATAATACATCTGAATATGAAATTAATGGTAAATTGCTTATATATGATGTCAATGGCAAGTTGATCAAAACCATGATACTTTCGAATTATTTAAATCAATTAACTGTTTCATTAAAAAATTTTCCTAATGGAGTTTATATGATAAGTTTATTTGTAGGTGATAACCTGATTGAAAGTGAAAAAATTGCTAAAGCCGGGAATAAATAAATTTGTAGATGAGGAAAGAAACGATGTATACTATTTTAAGAATTTTATTAATACAGTTATTAATAATAAATTTGATTAATGCCCGGGGGCAGGAATGGCCGAAAATTTATGGAGGTAATACTTCATCTTATGTTCGGGGTATTGAAAATGATTATGATAATGGATATTTGATAGCGGGTTATCTCAGCCAAGGTACGGTTGTAAGTCGATGGGGGTGGTTGATTAAAACAGATATCAATGGAAACATTATCTGGAATAAAAAATTCGGAGATATATCATATCAAACTTTTTTTTATGATTTACAAAAGACGAAAGACAGAGGGAGTGTGATAGCTGCATCGACTAGTAAAAATGATCTGACGGGGCACTTTGATCCCTTGTTCTTAAAATTAAATACATGTGGAGAGATTGAATGGTGTCTTGAACTTCAGGCATCAGAACATGATTATGGAACAGGCATCATACAACTGGATGGTGGAAATTATTTAGGTATGATGGCATATTATGCCGGATACTCTCATAATCAGCGAATAAGCCTGGTGAAGATAGATACGCTGGGATATCCAATTTGGATAAAGAACTATGCCTGGGAGTACCCTGAGATGTCCAATGAGGAAGGAAGTCATTTGCTTTTGACTTATCAGGGCCACAATTTGGTCTCAGGCCGGTGTACATATCCTGGTTTTCGTCCTTTCTGGTTTATGACCGACACCTCCGGGCAGCAAATCTGGGATTTGGTATGTGGTAACTATACAGGTTGGCTTTCACAAACAGTTGAAAAAGATACCGGTATATTTTATAGTGCATGTACATATGGAAATCAAACCTGTCTTCATCCTTCCATTTTTAAATTGAATGAAAGCGGTGAATATTTAGGGCAATATTATTTGCTAGGTGATACGATTGTTTCAGGTGGAGCTTCTTCAATTGAAGTGTATAATGATTCAGAATTGATCGTTGGCATAGCGTGGACTAATGACGAATGGCCGATTGATATAGGTTATATCAATGCGCTTATTACAGATACAACCGGAAATATAATTAAAAATAGATTATTGATAGAGGATGATATAGGTATAGGCCCTGTAAGTATTAAAACCACATTTGATAACAAGATTCTTGTTACAGGCACTTTTAGTCCAATACACATTTACCTCTGGAAACTCAATTCGGATTTAGAGGATGATACCCTTTACACTCAGACTTTTAATTACGACAGCCTATGCCCTGATACAATCACTTCCGATACGGTCGATTTAACCTGCGGCCTGTATGTTTCAATCAAAGATATACCGCTGAAAGAAGATTATAACAAGGTACTAAAAGTGTATCCCAATCCTACTGTCTCAACCGTCAATTTTGAATTCAAAGATTTGAAAACCGGTGCCATATTGAGCATTTATGACAGTTATTGCAGGCTGGTGGATGAAATTGAGATACCGGCATATACAAAGAAAATCCAAACCGATGTTACGGATTATCCGGCGGGTTTGTACTTGGCTGTGCTGCAGAATTCACACCAAATCTTGGCGAAGGAGAAACTATTAATTGGCCAATGAGGGAATAGTCCAAGGAAGCAGTGATTTAAATTTTTGGATCTTTACAATAATACGGACCTAAATGCGGAATTCGTAATTTGAATTACCCCGGACTTCAGGCCGGGGATTCCCGGCAGTAAAAAATATTCAGGGCTTTAGCCCAAAACAAATGCGTTGTTTTTTAAAGTTTAGGGCTAAAGCCCGGTTTTTGTGTTGTTTGGTTTAACCCCGCGCTAAATCGCGGGGTAATTCATAATACCTTCGTTCATTTCCGTGTCATCCGTGTTCGACATTTGGTTTGTCACTATTGGAACACGGAATACACAGAAAACGCGGAATATCACGGACATTCCGTGAGCCTCCGTGCCTTCCGTATCCTCCGTGTTCTATTAAACAGTTTTGAGTAATGAAAGATATCTCTACCACAACACCGGATTTATTTCCATTTTTTGATGCGTTGTTGCGGGCTCATTTTTTGCCAATGCCCCAACGACTATCTCGCTGATATCTGCAACCTGAATTTCTGTATCATTTTGTAAAGTTTTTTTACACAGCGGACAAGCTGTGACAATTATTTCAGGTTGGTTTATTAACAGTGACTCTATCGCAAGATTTTTAATTTCATGGCGTTTGCCGGATGATATCTCCGTATTTCCCAGGCTTCCGCCGCAACAAATTGAATCTGTTCTCTCATTTGCTCCCGGTATCAGTTCAGCTATCTTGCTAATCAGTATCCGGGGCTCTTCATAAATTCCGGAGCCACGTCCCAGCTCGCATGGATCATGGTAAACAACTTTTCTAGCACTCTTCACCATGTTCAGTTTCCCTTCTTCAACCAGGCGTAACAGGTACTGTGTATGGTGCAGCACCTCGATATTCAGGTTATAATCTTCCTTAAATACTTTATTACATATCGGGCAGGATGTAACCAGCACTTTACAGGATGAACCGATGATCAGATTGCGGTTATGCTCCCTGAGGAGCCGTGCCTGCTTTTCCTTGCCGGCCATTATCAGTGGCCGCCCGCAGCATATGCTCCCATCGGCATCCAGAAAATTATAATCTATCCCTGCTTTTGTGAATACGCTTAACATCGATTTTTTAATGGATGGCGTAAGATGTGACATGCATCCGGCAAAATATGCCACATCCGCTTTTCTGATTAAAGGTTGAGGTAAATAATCAAATGATCCGTTACTATTATTGAAAAACGCAGCTCTCTGTGAAATACGCAAGGCATTGTTATGGATGCCGATGGGACAATATTCCTGGCATTTTCCACATAGCAGGCAATCGAATGTGACATTCTCTTTAATCTTATTATTTCTGACCGTTTGCAGGAAATAAACAGGAGGGGTGCTATTTTGCTTCACTGCATAAACGGGGCAGGCATCCAGACATACACCACATCGTGGACAGGAGTAAACTTCAATTTCCGATATGTTGCTGGATCCTTTTGACGGTTTTATACCCCAGTTTCGAAGGAATATCAGCAGGACTTCGGTCGGAATGTGCATGAACCGTGAGTAAGGAAGGGTAATGAAGAAGATGCCAAGCATGATGGAATAGGCCCACCATGTGGGGTACGATAAGTATTCGACAGGCAGGAAGTTGGCAAATAACCGTCCCAGGTTATTGGTCAGGAATCCTCCGCCAAGGTATTGTCCGGCAGTGAAGCTTTCTGCAAGAAGGCGAAGAGGGAAGATCAGCCATAATGCCGTGATGGCTGTCCTGTCAAAAACTGTATGCCGGGTGGTCCTTTTCAGTCCGAACCAGTTTGACCGCGCCCGTTTTATAAGGGCGAGTACCAATCCCGAAAGGAGCATAAACAGGATTAAATCCATCAGGAAACGGAATATTCCCGGAACGCTGGTCAGCTCAAAGGTGAGCACACGTTTATCATGAACGAAATACTTGAGGAAGATGGGATAATACGGAGGATTAATATGTACCCTGCTGTATATTCTGGATTCGATGTTTCCGGTCAGGATCAGGAGGAACCATCCGAAGGCAAAGCTCATGTGCATATAGCCGAGTAGGATATTTCTTTTGAACATCTTGCGATGCAGCAGGCTCTCCGTGAACACTTCCTTAAGGGCATACAAGGATTTGACGCTGAAAATACCTTTGCGCATCAGGTTCTTATCTTCAGAGCTGAACCCTCTTATCCACCCGCTGTATTTAACTGCCAGTATTCCCAGCAGAGCGATCAGCGCGAGGGCAAACGGTACTACAAAAAAGTCAAAAGTCAAGTCTTTCAATAGCCCTGTTAATAGTGAGAATAATATTTCTGGTGTTGACTCCCCTGGGGCATGCAAGCTGGCATTTCCCGCACAGCATGCATTTTTCTATATCGGATTTTATATTTTTTGCTTCACCACGTTTGATCAAAACAATCATCTCCCTGAGGTTTAAATATGTAAAGTTGCCTGCGCTGCATGTAGCTGTACAGGTACCGCAGGAGATACAGATCCTGAAGGTGGGTTCATGCTCAAGAATGTACCGGGCAAGTCGTCTGTCGTTCCTGTCATAGTCGATTTGCCTGTCGGCATTAATGTTGTACCCGAAATCGATCATGAATGTATTTATTACAGCCTCACCCCCGGCCCCTCTCCTCCAGGAGAGGGGTGAAGGGGTGAGGTCATTTCAAGTATTCCGCAATCTTCAAAGCCGCTGACCTTGCGTCCGTTATCGTATCTTCAATGGTTTTAGGCGATGTACACGTACCTGCCACAAACACTCCCGGTATGTTCGTCATATTTGGATATACATGAACATCAGCAGGTTTCAGGAAAAAGCTTTCTTCAAAGTTCAATCCCAGCATCCTGCCAATCTTTTTCGTTCCTTCCGAGG
This sequence comes from Bacteroidota bacterium, assembly GCA_026391695.1. Classification (NCBI taxonomy): domain Bacteria; kingdom Pseudomonadati; phylum Bacteroidota; species Bacteroidota bacterium. The sequence goes on along the minus strand of JAPLDP010000016.1, from coordinate 32,989 downwards.
GCGTCATTCCTACCATAAGGACCAGAAGATCAACATTCATCCTGAGGGGTTTTCCGGCCAGTGTATCTTCGACTTTGACCATCACACTGCCATCCTGATTTTCAAAGGCTTCTGATAATCTTCCCCTGATAAAGTTGATACTATGCTTCTCCTGAGCTTCTTTATACATTTCTTCGAAGCCCATTCCGAACATCCGCAGGTCCATATAAAAGCAAAATACCTCGGCTTCCGGTAATCTCTCTTTGATTTCAATTGCTTGTTTAACAGCTGTCACGCAGCATACCTTTGAACAATATAGATTTCCTGCCTTTTCATCGCGTGAGCCGACACAATGGACAAATCCAATTCGTGCCGGAATTTTTCCATGAGTGGTTCTGATATCACCATGTTTTATGAACTGTTCTTCCAATTCAGCAGAGGTCAGAACATTTTCATAAATCCCATAACCGTATTCTTCTTTCCTCCATGCCTCAAAGAGGTCAAATCCCGTTGCAATCAGCACTGCATCCGCATGATAAACAATATTTGTGTCAAGATATACAGTAAACCCTCTTTCTGTTTTTTCGATTTTTTGAATATCTCTATTCAGGAGTACATCAATCTTCTTATCCAGTCCTTTATGTAATATATCCAGCACTTCTTTTCCGGCTCTGCGGTTAGGGAAAAGATGTGCCCACTGCTGCAGATGGCCACCCAGAGAGGTTTTTTTTTCGACGAGAACGACATCCATACCCAGAGAAGCCAGACTGGAAACTGCTTCCATACCTGCTATGCCACCGCCGATAACAACCACTTGTTTACCCATATTCTTTAGCCCTGATAGAATGTTAATGAATGAGCTGTTGCAGGCTGACCAAGATTCTCACCATTTTTCCCCTGGAATTTTTTTTGGGAATCATAGGGGATGCCTATCTTATCCAGCAGAGGTTCAACAGGAACCTGGTGAATTTGCAGACCAATGTCCCAGGGATCGTAGCCCAGCACCATTCCTGCAAGCTCTTCATAAGTGAGAACCGGGATACCTTGTCCGTCGACTCCATAAGTTTTCCCTTCCATTTCACTGATCGCATACTGCCAGCGATCGAGAAAGTATGGACAGCCGGGGCAGTTAGTGAGTATGGCATCAGGCTTATAGGGTTGCATGGATTCGAACTTCTTCCGGGAGCAGGCTATTGAGTATCCCCTGTTTGCCCTGATCAGATACTGCCGGAATCCGAAGCCGCAGCAATGGCGGCGTTCAGGATAATCAATCACATCGCCTCCCCATTCTTCAATTAATCCAGCCAAAACGTAAGGATACTCTGCCCCGCCAACACCTTTGGATGGGAACATTTTAGAATAGTGACAACCGATATGCTCCACAACTTTTATCGGATCACCGGTAAACCTGTTTACCAGCTTGAATTTCGCTTTACTGGTTATTTCTTTCCTGAATTTAAAGATGATATCGCTGGCATGTGCAAGGTTTTTCGGTTTCTCAAATTCTTTGCCTGTAGCCTTTTTTAAAAAGTCACGGACTTTTTTTTCAATTTCCGGAAAGTGATGCCAGGTATCCAATACCTCTGAATAGAGACCAAACGACGTAATACAGGAGGGAATATAATTTTCATACCCTGCTTCGGTCATCAGTGCGAACTGACGGGCAATTACAGTCATTGTCGTTTCGAATGGCAGGATATCGCCATGGTAGGCAATGCCGGTGCAAGTGGTATGAAAGGGATTTTCGTATACATCTTTACCAAGCTCATCGCGTAAAATCCGTAAGAAAGTTGTTTCAGATCCGGGAAAGAAACTCTGACGTACACAGCTCCGGACGTAGAAATAATGGTCGTCGGCTATCTCCTTTTGATATTCTTTCCAGATGACACGCTTACCCTCAATGTTCATGAGATTAATGTTTATACGCGATAATTCTGTTGAGCCGCTCTTGGTTACAAGATTGAAGCTACAAGTTGCAAGTTGCAGGTTGCAGGTTACAAGTTTACAGCTACAACTGCTTACTTCTTGTTGTGTTGATTATTATTCGTTGTATAAATATGATTAAAGTATTCGCTTTCAATTCCTTCGTCAAACTGCATCCCCATTTCTTCGGCCTTTTGGCGTGAGAATTCTTCAATTTTCTCAAAACGACTCAATGCACCCGTTACTTCAAATATTTTTTTTAGCTCATCAAGTGCTTGCTGCGGGACTTTGCGGAATATTCCCGGGCCGTCTTTCTGATAATTTGCTCCCAGGCGGTCAAATACCTCCGGTAAGTGTTGATGCATCCATTCCCACACCGGACCTTGTTCAGGATGATTTTGCACATTGATCTCACTGGGGTAAAGGCAGTAACCATGGTTCAATATCCATTTCCCAACAGTTCGTTTGATAGCGAGTTGTTGTCGGCCTTTTTCCGATTCGACGAAATAACCAAGTTCCTGTGATAATCCGCGCAGGGCCGAAATTATCAGCCCGGGAGTGTTTCCCCTTGGGCAACGCGTCTTGCATGACATGCACTCACCGCAATACCAGATGAAATCACCCTTGAGTAATTCTTCGATTTGTTCATCATTTTTTGTCTGGACAGTAGTGGCAAGGATGCGTGGATCATAGTCATAGAACTCAGCAGCCGGGCATATAGCTGTACATGTTCCGCAACCGATGCAGGCTTTAAGTCCTTCCCTGAATCGCACGTCTTCGGAGAGTTTATCGTAAAGTTGGCCCATTCAAGTCTGTTTCGTCCGACAAAAAGAGTTTAACAAAAGTATAAAAAATCGGATTATGAACATGAAGCCTGAACACGGCTAAACCAGTCTAATAAACTCATAGCCATTCCCACTCCAATTAATAAACTTTATGAAATCCCCGTATGAAATAACAATGCTGGCTGTGTTATCGTTGGGGTGGAAGCTGATTTTCTCTGCTTTTTGTAGATTTTCATCCACAAAGACATGAACATGATGCTCTTTATCGTGAATAAGTCCGAAGATGGAGACGGCGCCCTGTGTCACACCAAGGTAGCGTTTCAGTCTTTCCGGCGATGCAAAGGACAGCTTACCCTGTTTCAGGCGCTGTTCCATGTCATGAATAGCCAATGGCTGCGAGTACTCCATAATTATAAGGTAATGACGGTCGCCTTTATGGTTGCGGAGGAAGAGATTTTTACAGTGAGTGGAATCGATGTATTTCCAGTTCTTTAGTGCATCTTCAACAGTATAGGCTGGCTGATGTTCGTAATAGTCGAATGAAATGTTCAGCTCAAGAAGTATTTTATATAGTAAATCATCGCCTCGCATGGTTTCAAATATATGATAAAATTACTTTTACCACACTCAGAATTTGGTCTCCGGCCCGAAAAAAATTATCCTGAGTGTTGTATGATTCTTTTTTTTTAATTTAGCCTGATCCTGAAATCTTAAAAATTCTGCATTTTGCCTAAAATAACCGACGTTTCCCAATTCCGTAAAGGAGACAAGAAAGTGATCCGTGGCTGGGTCATGTACGACTGGGCAAATTCTGTTTACCAATTGACTATTTCCTCTACTATTTTCCCCATTTATTATAATACTGTTACCCGTTCGGGGGATAATGATACGGTTTCCTTCTTTGGTGCCAAGGTCATCAATACGGTATTATTTTCATGGGCTATTGCAGCAGCCTATCTGATTGTGGCTGCATGTTCGCCGCTTTTTTCATCCATTGCCGACTATACAGGCCGGCGTAAAGCCTTCATGCAGGTCTTCACCTGGATTGGAGCTATCTCGTGCGGCACGCTTTTTTTCTTCAACTCCTCGAATGTCGAACTGGGCATCGTTGCTTTCGCTATGGGAACCATAGGGTATGGCGGCAGCATCGTATTCTATAACTCATTCCTGCCTGTCATTGCCGAACCTGAAGACCAGGACCGTATCAGTGCAAGAGGTTACTCAATGGGTTACCTGGGAGGTGTTGTTCTGCTGCTGTTCAATCTCCTGATGATTATGCAGCCTCAGTTATTTGGAATACCGGCGGGTTCCTCCCTGCCAGCCCGCATTTCATTTCTTACCGTCTTCGTATGGTGGATAGGTTTTTCGCAGATCACGTTTTACCGGTTGCCCAAATATACGTTCCGCAAACGCATCAAAAAGGCCAATGTGCTGACCAATGGCTACAAAGAGCTCCGGATCGTTTTCAACTATGTCCGCAAGTCATATAAGCTGAGCCTCTACCTTATCGGTTTCTTTTTTATCATGATGGGGCTTCTGACAGTTATGTTCATGGCAGCCACTTACGGTGAAAAAGAGCTGGGACTGAAGGAGGATGTGCTCATCCCGACTATTCTTGTCATTCAGCTTGTGGGAATGTTTGGAGCTTGGTTATTTGCAAGACTGTCGGGCTGGTTCGGCAATCTCAGGGCGCTGATCTTTTCAGTCGTTTCATGGGTCATCATTACAATAGGCGCCTTTTATATTCATCATGCCGCCGGCTTTATCACAGCTGCCGTATTCATTGGCATTGTCATGGGCGGCACGCAGTCACTGGCACGGTCAACTTACTCCAAGATGTTACCTGAGACCACCGACCATACCTCTTTTTTCAGTTTCTATGATGTTATGGAGAAAATGGCCACTGTCCTGGGCACCTTCAGCTTCGGCGTCATCGAAGCCATCACAGGAAATATGCGTTATTCCGTATTGGCGATCTGCACCTTTTTTATCATCGGCTTGGTATTCATGCTGTTGCTACTGCGGAAGTCTGTGACGGCAGGGGCAAGAATATAGAGTGCGAACTGAGCGGGGGATTAATTTGAGAATTTGAGAATTAGTCAATTAGCTCCGGCTGGCGCGCATTTGCAGCACATGGCTATTAAGAATTTCTCAAGAGTCTATTGCCTGTAATACATTTCCAGGAACCTTCTGAAAAACACATCATAGATAACATATCCATCAGGAGTACGGTAAAGTATTTCTTTGTTTATAAGGGTATTTACGGCCTGAAGTGTCGATGAAACAGATGGTAATTTATAATATAATAAAAAATCGATCCCCGTGGGTGAAGATACTGTCCCTTTGTTCGCTATAGCTATGGCAACCCTTTTCTGGTTTTCTGGTAACAGATTGAACAGACTGTGGAAATCCGACTTACGGTTTTCAAGATAAGATTCTGTGATCAGCATAGCCTGTTCAAGGTCAAGTACATCATCTGTCTTATAAAATGCCTGATTGCAAATGACTTGGGTATAATAGGTATAGACCTCTGAAAAATCCAATAAATGATTCACGGCTTCTGTATCAATTTTTTTATTAAATTGACTAAATAATGCAGAAATATGATCTGCGTATATATTCCTATTGATCTTATCCAGCACGATCACCTCGGTACTCTGATAGAAAGGACGCTTCGCACTAAAGAACATGTCCTTTAATAAATGATTTGAACTTCCTGAAAAAATAAAGTGAACATTATTCAGTTCCTGCATATGGGTTCTCAGAATAGCTTCTGCTTTTTCAGGATAAGAGGCTATTTCCTGAAATTCATCAAAAGCTACTATAACCTTTTTCTTTAGTTTTTCGAGATACATGAGCAGATCATGAAGAGTTGTTTCCTGTTGGCTTTCATTTATGCTCAAGCCAAGTTTCGGGGAACCTTCCCGCGAAAATGTTAAAGTAGGGCTTAATCCTTTAAGAAGGATTTTGATCCCGGAAAGAAGGTTCTTTTTATGATATTTATCGAGTAGTTTTTCTGCAAATGACCTTATAAGTCCTTCCATATCTCTGGTAGCAAATAGATCCACAAAGATTGTTTCAAATGTATCACTCTGCTCATACTGATGAAACAAATGACGGATAAGAGCACTCTTGCCCAGTCTTCTCGGACTGTGTAACAGGGTATTTAACTCGTTAATAGCATACTCATGCAATTGTCTGGTTTCCGAAACTCTGTCGCAGAAATACTTAGGTTGATAATTCAGTGTAAAAGGATTCATGATTAATAGATTTTCAGGCAAATTTACGAAATTTTTCATAAAATATGCATCATAAAACATGATATATAAAATATGGTCTGTTTGTGGATTGCTGTAAGCTTCCCCAAAAATAGAAGCGGCGGTAAAATGAGTTTTCAATTAAATTTGGGAAATCTATCTAACGATGTAACGATTACGCGATCCCGATTTCGCTCGCTGCGCTTGCTCTTCGGGACAGGTTGGCCGATTGAACGATGTGGTTAAGAAAAAATCGAAAATCGTTCAATCGTTCAATCTTTATATCTTGGGCTGGCGCGCGTTTTCGAACGCGTGCCTCATTACCGCTCGTTTACGACGAGCAGCCAGTGATTGTTTCGCATTGCTAACGCGTTTTAATACAGCACACGTTCATAACGCTTGCTATCTCGGGCTTTCGTTGATTTTCAACCAATAATCTGAGGCCTACTTAACCAACATCATTCCAGTTTCACTGACAGATCCGGCTTCAAGCAGATATCAGTAAACTCCTCTGAAAATTGCGAATGATATTTTTTATTAATTTTTTCCTTTCCATAGGGACAAAAATGATATTTTTTTCCTTTTAAAAGGGAAATTTTTTACATCATTTTATAAGAGTAAGGAAAAGGATTGAGGTATCCGAAAAGGCGACTAACATGTTGAGCAAAATAGCTTCATCCTTTTTATACATAAATCGCCTCCTTAAGTATCATGTCCCTGAAAACCGGTTTAATAGCATCTTTGTGACATATATCCACATTCCTTCCAAAATTCAATTGAAGAAATTCTTTGAGCTCCAGACGCTTTTCAAACAAATTCGGAGTATTTTCCTGAAATTGAACAAGAATATCTATATCGCTAATATCAGATTGTTCATCCCTGGCAAAGGAACCAAAGATACCGATATGTTTCACATTGAGGTGGTTACGCAGATAATCCATATGATCCTCAAGAAATGTTATTATTTCCGTTTTAGTGAACATGTTTGCCCGGTTTTATGATGCCAACAGATGATTCTGTTATACAAAAGTAATAAATATTAAGGTATGAGCCCACTCCGAAAAGTAAGCATTTTGGACTAAAGTCTGGTAACTAGCTGGTTATCAATTGCCACAGTCTTAAGGCCGTGGTAATGCGATGTAGCGATTACACGATGGCCGATTGAACGATGTGGTTAAGAAAAAATCGAAAATCGTTACATCGCTCAATCATGGTGGAGCTGGAGGGAGTCGAACCCTCGTCCAAACAAGCAGCCAAAGTGGTTTCTACATGCTTAGCCTTCCGTTGGTTGTCGGGATAAAGCCGGCGGAAGACCAGCCTATTTTATCCGTATCCCCTTAAAATTTGCATGAACAGCGGGGAGGTGCTCATACTATCCCGGCATTTACGATGCTTCGGTCGGGACACCGTCGGGAGAGGTTTCCCGGGAAGCAGTCAGCGCCTAATCTTACTGATTAAGCAGCTAACGCGAAATTAGAATTGTTGCCAGTTATTGGCGCGAGAATCAGTGATAACGGGTCGTATCCTCAATGCCCGGCATGCTTGCAGTTTAACTTCCTTGCTGTCAAATCCGGTCAGCCCCGTACATGGGTGTGGGTGTGAGCAAAGAGTGTTCCATTTGAGGAGCAAAGATACGAATAAAAGTGACAGAGTGGGTGGGATTAGGGCTTATTTTGTAAAAGAAAGTTATTTTGTTCTGTTTTGACGTCTTGTTAACCGCAAAGGGCGCAGAGGAGGCGCAGAGGACGCAAAGGTTTCCCCCTCTCCTGGAGGAGAGGGGGAAGGGGGGTGAGGCTACAGCCCCAATATCTGATAATTGAACTTCCGTGGATTAATACACATCACCGGTATCTGCGATGGATTGAAGATCATCTCTTCATCATAGGTTCCAAGGAAGAATTTTGAAAAGTTCGTATCGGGATTGGTCATGATCATGATCATATCGGCATCGACAGATGTGGCATATTCAATGACCTGTTTCGAGAATCCACCGGTCTTTTCGGAAATAACATACGAATATTTTACCTTGTTCTTCTTGAAATACTGGCCTATTTGTTTGGCTGCTTCAACCACTCCATCATCGGCCGTACTCAGCTGAAGGATATGAATGGTGGCGCCAAACTGACGGGAAATGAAAACCGCCCATTTTGTTTTTTCCCATGGCCCTGCTTCGCTGGTGATGGGGAGAACAATATTCTTATAGCCTTTTTTAAAAGGCCTTTTTTGTACAACGATCACCGGCACAGGAGAACTTGTGACGACCTTAAGGGCAAAACTACCGGTGAGTTTTTGCATGCCGACTTTTCCATGCGTGCCGAGGTAAAGCAAATTTGCCCCGATATCTTTGGCTACTTCGCCAATGGTCGTGAAGATGCTGCCTTCCTTGGCAAGAATGTCTACTTCGATCTTATATTTTTTCCTGATCTCTTCAGCCTTTGCATTGAGCTTTTCATGGATGGCATTTTCCCTCTGCATCACCTTATCCAGATAGGCTTTTGTATCCTTATTGATGACGTGGAGGAGACAGATCTTATACTTTAGCAGTTTTGCTGCCTCAGCGGCCTGGTTGGTGGCATTGTCGCAGACTTCAGAGAAATCTGTTGGCACCAGAATGATATTGTTCATGTTATCTTTCATCACAGAAATATTTAGGGTAATGGAATAATCACACACAAAGATAGAAAAATAATATAAATGTGAATTGACGAAATGAATTTTTCACTGATCATTGATCATTGCTCATTGATCATTGATTTAATACTTTGTATCCAGTATTAAAACTCCATCCCAGTCATCCGGCAGTCCGGAGTGGATAATTTTCTCACACCTATTGATGTAAAGGGCTGCGGCTTTGTCATGAATATTGGCTTCTTTCACTTCAATGAATTCTACAAGTGCCTGGCGGAACTGTTTATTCTTATAGAGGCTGATGCCTTTGGCAAACTGGTTTTTGGTCATGATCTTCAACCGTTTGATGTCCTCAGGCTCACCATCGATGATCTCGAAGATATACACAGCTTCTTTTTTGCCTTTTACTTTTACGATGTCGAGGAACCTGTAATTATAGGCACTCGGGTCATCGAGCTTGATAAGCGTATCCTCGCTGATGATGATAGAACAGCCGTACATCCTTGTGAGGCCTTCGAGCCGTGATGCCAGGTTGACGGCATCGGAGATGACCGTGCCGTCCATTCGTCCTTCACCACCCACGACGCCAAGCATGAGAAGGCCAATGTGAATGCCGATGCCGCTGTCGATTTCAGGTTTGCCAAATTGTCCCATTACCTGGTTGAACTGCGTGAGCTTTATCCGCATCTCAATGGCCGCATTGATGGCGTCGCCGGGATTATCAGGGAACAGGGCCATGATGGAATCGCCTATGAATTTATCGATGAAGCCGCTATTGTTCCTGATCACGGGTTCCATATAGCCGAGATAGTGGTTCAGGAAGTCGAAGTTTTCCTTCGGCGTCATCTCTTCAGAGATAGCTGTAAAGGAACGTATATCTGTAAACAGCACAGTCATCTCCTGTTGCACCTGGTCACCCAGCTTGATATCAACAAAACTCTCCTTGCCCAGGAAATCAAGAAACTGTTTAGGCACGAAGCGGGAGTAAGCCTCATTCATGCGGGAGATATTATTGATATAATCTTTAATTTTTTGTGACATTTCATTATATCCTTCGGTAAGCTGGCCTATCTCATCATTAGTCCTGACAATGGTGAAATTGTTCATGCTGCCTTCGCCGGTGAGTTTCATATTATATAGAAGTTCTTTGACCGGACTGACGATATCCTGGGTTGTCCAGCGAACAAAGAAAACAATGTAAATAAGTGAAATGAAAATGCCTGCACTGATGCCTACGAACATGGAGATGTTGTCGATAGCGTTCACATAAAACAGGCTGCGGTATATGCTTCCAGGTTCGATTGTTTGTGGTAATCCGAAAATCTTGGTATAGTCGCCGAGCAGTATTTTGATCTGATCCTGGGTGAGATCACCGAGATCAGAAACAGGCGTGAGGCTGATGAAAAGGTATAAGATGACGATCAAAAGAGGCAACAGGGTGGTCATGGAACTGCTAAAAAGAAAACGGTTTCGGATTTTTCCGGATTTCTGGCTGAAAATCCGTTTGCGAAGCTCATCGGCTGTGTAAAGGTGTTCGAGGTATTTGATATGTACGCGGTGTTTCTGCCAGAAATAAACAAACAATACGGCTAAAAGGGAGGAGATCACCGATACATAGAAGAACTGGCGGTATATATGTCTGAAGGCATCATCGGTGAACAGGCCCGGTTTTGATAATACATAGATCATATAACCTGTGGTGATGATAAATGCCATTGCCAGGATGCCGCTGTTGATATAAGGGGTATAGAGCAAATATTTTTTACAGAACGTAAAGAGTTTCTTAGAAATCCGGAGATTTTTACGTTTACGGCGGAAGTATCTTTTGTAAGGTATGTTGAAAAGGAAACCGGCGACGAAACTTATGACAAGTAACCTGAAAAGCAGCTGGAATGTCTTTGTCAGCTGGCTTTTTTCCTCAGCTTGTCCTGTGCCGGAGGGGGTTCTGAAAAAGAGCTCCAGTCCTACGGTATCTGCCGGCAGCCTTTTTACAGTGTCGATGGTTCCGGGAAAAAGATTTAACATAAGGGATGATGAGTCAGTACCCAGGTGGATAAGTGAGTCGGGAAGGGGTATCGCCCGTTGTGCGGGTAACATACCGGCGGTGCTTGTCTGATTTAATTGCTGGCCTCTTTCAATAAGCTGCGGAGCATATTTCAGGAAAAGTATACTGATAAATGGCATCACCAGCAGATAATAGATAAGCGCTGCCAGAAGGAAGGTACGGAAACCGTAATATTGCGGTACTCTATTATAATTCATTGCTTATATAGTCATCAATTTTAAATGGCCTCACCCCCTTCACTCCCTCTCCTTTAGGAGAGGGGGACGGGGGAGAGGTGTTTTTGTTAAATTCCCCTTTGCTGCAACGGCTGGGCATAAAGCTCCACATCACCGGCAGTGATGATATTGTCGCACAGGATGGCCAGGCGTTCAACAACATTCCTGAGTTCACGCACATTACCTGTCCACTCATATTTTTTTAGTTCCACAAGAGCATCATCAGTGAAGTTCATCAAAGGTTTACCCTCACTGTCACAGATGTCTTGAAGGAAATGTTCGGCCAGCAGGGGGATATCATCTTTTCGTTCTTTCAGTGGCGGAACGTGGATGATGATCACGCTGATGCGGTGATAAAGATCTTCACGGAAGGCATTTTTACTTATTTCCTCCTTGAGCTCTTTATTCGTGGCGGCGATGATCCTGACGTCGACGGGTATAGGTTTTTCGCCGCCGACGCGCATGATGGTGTTTTCCTGCAGGGCTCTGAGAACCTTGGCCTGTGCCGACAGGCTCATATCGCCGATCTCATCGAGGAACAGGGTGCCGCCATTGGCTTGTTCAAAGTCGCCCTTTCGTTGTTTTATAGCTGATGTGAACGACCCTTTCTCATGGCCGAAGAGTTTGCTTTCGATCAGTTCAGAGGGTATGGCAGCACAGTTGACTTCAATAAAAGGACCGTTGACGCGTTTACTTTTTTCATGCAGCCACCGTGCCACAAGTTCTTTTCCGGTGCCGTTTGAGCCGGTGATGAGCACACGGGCATCAGTAGGAGCCACACGGTCAATCATGTCTTTAATATGCTGAATAGGCGGTGCCTCGCCAATCATATCATTGAATCCGCCGACCTTTTTTTTAAGGGCTTTGGTTTCGGTGATCAGCAATGACCTGTCCATGGCATTGCGGATAGTGATGAGCAGGCGGTTAAGGTCAAGGGGTTTGGAGATAAAGTCGAAGGCTCCTTTTTTTATGGCTTCCACAGCCGTGTCAATAGTGCCATGACCTGAGATCATGACAACAGGCGTGTCGCTGACCTGAATGGTTTTTTCGAGTACCTCAATGCCATCCATCTGCGGCATCTTGATATCACATAGGATGACGTCGTAGGTGCTGTTTTTTATCATTTCCAGCCCCTGGATGCCATCTGCGGCATCATCAACATCGAATTTCTCGTATTCAAGAATCTCACGCAGGGTGCTGCGGATGCTACGTTCGTCGTCGATGACTAAAATACGGGGCATAAATATAATCAGATGTGATTTGCAACGTAACAAATATAAGTAAAAAAAGGATGTGTATACGGAGTCGTTAACAGAATCCTTTTACGGTTATAATATAATACCGGTCACACTTACTGGGTGAACTTAGCACAAGTCATACTACACACAAAAAGAGCACTAAAGGGAATAATTTTAAATTAAATATAGGAATCAGTAAAATATTTACTACCTTTATATTGGGAATTTTAAATTTTTAATATATGGAATGTCCGGTATGTAAAACTTCGGGCCTGGCGCCTGATTTAAAAATTTGTCCTCATTGCTCTTCCGATCTTGAGGGTTTTGGATACATCAAACGTTTGTCAAAAACTTTGAAAACCGTTTCCTGGTCATTGATAGCAGCTTCGCTATTACTACTTTTTTTTATCCTGGCATGGATATTTATCCCCTTAAAAGTCCATCCTTCACAAGCAACCAGGGAAATGGAAGAGGTGAAGAAGCAATTACAGGAACAGATGGCTGCCAATAAACAACTTCAATTGACCGTCTCAAATCTTGAAAGTGAGAAACTCAAAACGGATTCACTTCTGCGTGTTATAACCAATGAACTGGCTGAAGTAAAGAGTTCGAAAGGAAATATTATCAGTGGTAAGGGTGAATACACGGAATACACGGTCAAGCGCGGTGAAACGCTTTATCTTATAGCCCAGGAGGCATATGGTGATGGGAAATTATATCTGCGTCTTGCCAAAGATAATGAAATTAAGGACCCTGACATGATTCTGGAAGGGCAAAAGCTGAAAATATATAAATAGCATCTTGTTACTATTTTGTTAAGACAAAAAATAATTAATTATATACCGCTATGATTCCGGGAGAAAATTTTTTTAAGCAGTTACATCAAAAGGTTGTTGCCAATTTGTCGGAAATAATCACTTTAAAGGAGCAGATTCGGGAAATGCAGAAGGAAAAGGAAAAGTTGAAAGAAGCATTAGATAAGATAAAAGCGGAGGCAGATGAATTGACGGTAAAAGTAAAAGAAACCGGGGAAAAGGTCAGAAATTATTCGAACGAGAATGCTAATCTCAAAAAGGACCTGGCAATGCGAGAAGAAGAAAATAAAAAGTTGCGTGTTGAGTTGCAGCACTTACATGGTGATCGCATATAAAAAGTTCAATTCAAGTGACACAGGCGTGTATTATTGATTAAAATCAATCGCTGACCTTGTGAATTCTGCCGCATCTTGGACATTCAACCTGCAGACTTTTATAATCAGGTGGTACTTTAAGTTTTACGCCACAGGGGCAATCGATAAAGGTATACTGATTCACAGCCATCATCAGGTTACCCAAGTCGCGGCGGGATTGTTTCATGTCAGCTTCAATATCTTCACCTGATGCTGGTGGGCGGAATCCCAGACTTTCGTTGTCGGCAAGTCCTGACCGGGGTATGATATGCGACGGGCTACCTGTCACCGTCGACCAGGCCTGCTGGTAGCTGGTGAAATTGGCACCGCCAGCCATGCTCCTCAAAATCCTTATCCGTTCGGAGATGGGCGGATGGGTGCTGGTCAGGTCAGCTATTTTCATCCCTTTCTTTTTCAGGGGATTGACAATATACATGGGTGCAGTCACCTTGTTGGCTGTCTCGATATCCTGCGTTGACCCTGATATCTTTTCAAGTGCAGCTGCCAGTCCTTCGGGATAACGTGTGAGCCTGACTGCTGATGCATCGGCAAGGTATTCCCTTTTACGGGAGATGGCGAAATATAAAAGCTGCGCAGCAATGGGAGCGAGGATAGCCATGACGATAGCCAGGACCATCATGATGAGCTGTCCCTGCCCGCCACCTTTGGAATCGGAGCGGTATCTGGCAGATGAGGAAAAGAACAGTGTACGCAGGTATAATTCGGATATTAAAACAATAGTACCCAGCATGATGCCGGCATAGGTCATGAAACGGATGTCGCGGTTCAGGATGTGCGACGTCTCATGCGCCACCACGCCCTGCAGCTCATCCCTGTTCAGTTTGGCAAGCAACCCGGCAGTGACAGCTATGGCCGCATCGTCGGGTGTTCTTCCTGTGGCAAAAGCATTTGGTGCCTCGGTGTTTATAATATATACCTTGGGTGTCTTTGGCAGATTTGCTGCCATCCTCATTTCTTCGACAATATTATAGAGCCGGGGATGGACATCTGGCGTTATTTCCTTGGCATTGCTGACCGTCAGCATGATCTTGCTTCCCGAAAACATGCTGATCATGTTCAGTATAAACCATACAAAAATGGCTATAACCACTCCGGTGATGCCTCCGCCCTGAGGCTTGAAAGCCTGGCCAATGAGGTATCCAAGTAAGACAAGGAACATACCCATGATGAAAAACAACACCAGGGATTTCCTTCTGTTTGCTCGGATGAGTTCCCACATATTGTTAATTATTTCTGGCCAGAGGTATAGGACTCAAGGTTAACCTTTGGAACTTCCTTGTCGGCTTTATCTTCAAGCTGAAAGAAATCACTCTTGACAAAGTTGAACATGCCGGCGATGATGTTCGATGGGAACATCTGTATTTTATTATTATAAAACAGGACCTGGTCATTATAATTCTGCCGTGAGAAGGATATCTTATTTTCCGTGGAGCTAAGCTCTTCCTGCAGGCCGAGGAAGTTCTGGTTGGCTTTCAGGTCGGGGTAAGCTTCAACAGCAACCCGGAGCTGGCCGAGGGCGCCGCCGAGAATACCTTCAGCTTTGGCTTTGTCGGCGACGGACACCGCGCTCATTGCATCTGACCTGGCTTTTGTGACACTTTCAAGGGTCTCCCTTTCATGTTTCATATAACCTCTGACGGTTTCGATGAGATTGGGTATCAGATCATGACGCCTTTTAAGCTGCACGTCAATCTGCGACCAGGCATTCTGAACCTGGTTTCTGAGCCGTATAAGTCCATTGTATAATCCAATGATATAAAATACGACAATGATGATAATTGCTAGAACGACAAGTGGTACCATAATTTGTATCTCCCTATTTAAGTTTATTTGTAAAGATGTCTTTAAGAAGTATCAGGATTTCATTTTCTTTATGAAGTGATCCCATTTCGATGATCTGCTGCAGCTCTCCGCTGTCAAACCACAGACCATGATCAATGCGGCATTTGTCAATGATAATCGGATTGTGCTGACCGGCCTGTATCTTATGCATTTTTTTATTACAGATGGGACATTTAATCCTTTTTTCCCTGATGGCATCGTCGATCTTAAAAGATGTCAACAGGTCTTGTACCTGCTGTGTATCACCCAGTAAGGCCTCGAGTTCGCCCGCATCAAGCCATATACCTTGGCAGAAGGTGCAATAATCAATCTCTATCTGCTGAAGTTCAAGGATGACCATAGGATTTTTGCAAACCGGGCAACGCATCTATAAGGGTTTGATGTAAAAGGGGAACAAAGGTAGTAAAATCCCAAATAACAAGCACCAAATACCAAATAAATTCCAAAAACCAATAGTCAAATTGCAAACATTAATATAATTGTTTAACATTTGATACTTGAGATTTGAGATTTATTTGGTATTTGGTGCTTGGTGCTTGGTATTTATTTGGTAATTGGTGCCTGGGATTTGGAATTTAGTCCAGCTGTAATGCACCTGTTAATTCGCTCACCCTGTTAATGTGGTGTCTGATTAAATAATCCTGGATGCCATCAATGATCTTAACCGTGATCTGTGGATCAATGAAATTGGCTGTGCCGACCTGGATGGCCGATGATCCGGCAAGCAGGAACTCAATAGCGTCGGTAGCATTCATGATGCCGCCCATACCGATGATGGGGATCTTTACGGCATGATAAACCTGCCATATCATCCGCAATGCAATGGGTTTGATGGCTGGTCCTGATAACCCGCCCGTAACGGTCGACAATACCGGTTTTTGTTTTTCAGCATCAACAGCCATACCCAGAAAGGTGTTAACTAGTGAAAGCGCATCAGCGCCGGCATCCTCAACAGCCCTGGCTATTTCGGTGATATCGGTCACGTTGGGGGTGAGCTTGACGATGAGGGTACCTTTAAATGCATTGCGAACAGCGCCTGTAACCGACATGGCTGAATGCCGGTTTATGCCAAAGGCCATGCCGCCCTGGTTTACATTCGGACATGAGATGTTTAACTCAATGGCATGGATGCCATCCGTGGCGTTGAGTTTTTCAGTGACTTCCACATATTCTTCAATGGTTGAACCATTGACATTGGGAATGATGTATGTGTCGAGTTTTTTGATCCGGGGGTAAATGGTCTGAATGAAATAATCGACACCTTTGTTCTGTAGTCCGATGGCATTCAGCATGCCAGATGGTGTTTCAGCCATGCGCGGATAGGGGTTGCCTTCTCTGAGTTTAGGTGTGAGCCCTTTAACGAAGATGCCACCCAGGCGGTTCAGGTCGATGAAGTCGGCAAATTCCTCACCGAAGCCGAAGGTGCCCGAGGCGGTCATCACAGGGTTTTTCAGGTTGAGGCGGTGTATGTTAACATGCAGATCTACCATGCCAGTTCATTGACGTTAAAGACAGGTCCTTCAGTACAAACACATTTATAGCCTTCGTTGGTGGCCACCACGCACGAAAGGCAAACTCCAAAGCCGCAGCCCATGGTGTTTTCTATCGAGGCTTCGCAGGGGATATCACTACTCCGGGTAATCTCCGCCACTGCTTTCATCATCGGCTCTGGCCCGCAGGTATAGACTTGGTCAAAAGCCGTCAGTCCATTTTTAAATAGAGAATGTTCTGTAACCAATCCCTTTTCACCCAGCGACCCATCCTCTGTGGTGAACAACACCTTGCCGAAACTGCTGAACTGATCGATGAGGAATATGTCACCCTTGTTTTTGCCTCCAAGAATGAAGGTCATGGCTGTGTTGCTTTTGGCGAGTTCGCGTGCCAGCAGTATGAAAGGAGCTATTCCGGAGCCACCACCTATGATGAGGGCTTTCTTACTACCATGTGTCGTAAATGCATTGCCGAGAGGGAATATGATATTGACGTCATCGCCGATTCTCATTTGCCCCAGCATGCGTGTGCCATTGCCGATGATCTTGATATAAAATCTGATGGTGTTTTCCGAATAATTGACATCCAGGATTGAAAAGGGCCGGCGGAGAAAAACGGACGAGGAATTATTAACGCGAAGTTCGGCGAAATTACCAGGAAGAATGACGGGAAGTGTGCTTGGGGCCTCCAGTTCGAGGATGTAATTGTCGGCGTTGAGCCAGATGTAACGATGAACTTTACAGTCCTCGATGCGTTTCATGCGATCAGTTTGTTGTTTCTTCTTTCTTTTCTTCTGTGCCCTCTTCCTTTGTAGTTTCTTCTTTCTTCTCTTCTTCAGTGAAATCCAGCATGTTTTTTCCCTGAAGAAGATTATACCAGTTGATGACTTTCTTTATATCGGATGTATAGACTCTTTCCTTATCATATTCAGGAACAACCTCCTCGAAGAAAGAGAGAAGTGCCTTTGTATCGGCTTTAATGTCGATGGCTTTCTGACCCTGCTGTTTGTCGAAGATCCTTTTGAGAACATCCTTGAGTGACAGGTCTTCACCTGTTGTAAAGACGCTTATTTCCTCAAGTGAGCTGACACGTTCATGGGCGAAGGCAGTGAATCGTTTGCCGTCGATGATGGATTCAACGATGATACCGTTCTTTGTGTTAGCTATTGATTTATAAAGTCCCGGTTTGCCGGAGATGGCCATGATCTTACTTAAATCCATTATATTGAGATTTTTGGCAAAGATAAAATTTTAATGGATAAGTAAAAAGCAATAAAAAAATGAATGTTGGGTGATATTATAGGAGAAATAAGAAAATTAGATCAGACAGTTATAACTATCTGATTTATGGGAAAATATATTTTGCCTCTTCAAGAAGTCCAGGGTCAAACATATATCCAAGGCTGGCAGCTGTTTGGGTATTAAGGGAAATTGTATTTGTTTCGAAATAGTGAACAGGAACTTCATCCGGGTTCACTCCCCGGATGATAGCAATAGCCAGTTTACCTGTTTCCCGTGCTATGAGGTCATAGTCCACACCGATGGCAGCCAGGGCACCATTTTTTGCATTATTATAATCCGAACCCAGGACCGGGATGGTATCAGGTGTGGCAAGTGCGACAAGGTCTGTTGTGGCAAGGGTCATGGTATTATCATTCGTAATCAGGATAACTTCAATATTATGGGCTTTGATCTCCTCATAAGCTGAAGGGATATCATCTACAGTTGTTACAGCGGCATTAATATAATCAATCCCATGGAAAAGGAGTTGGTCATGAAGTTCTTGCTGGACATATACCGAATTAGCCTCCTGTGAGTTATAAATGCTGCCGGCTATCGATAATTCAGGTAAGATCCGCCTGGTAAAACTGATGAACTGGAAGCAATCAGTAGCATTTGATAAACCGGTGACACGAAGCCGCTGGTTCAGCACACCTGCAGATTCAGGATCTGTCACAAGGCTGAATACGATAGGGATGGAATCAGGTAACATTGTGACAGCAGCCTGGGTGGCCTGGGTTGAAAAAGAAATGAGGATGTCTATCTTCTCCCCGATCAGTTCCTGAATAAGTTCATTAAATTGTTCGATATTCCCATTTGCATTTCTTTCTACTATGACTGTATTCACATCTTCATTAAATCCATTTGCACTCAGCATATTCTTCATGGTATCCACAAAGGGAGTCGTGGTATTATTGAACTGAAGTATTCCTATATGCACTTTACTAAGGAACAATTTAATGGATGAACCGGCATTTAATTGATACCTCTGAGAGAGATCTCCCAGGTCGACGGCCATTTCCAAACGCTTCAGCCTGTCGACAAGCATGACATTCTGGTTTTCTGGAACCGAAGCATAATTTATCCCGTAAGAAGCAAAGAATGAAAAAGAATTTCCTGTTATTTTAAAAAGAGTGCCATAATCATAACTGTTTATCAAGCTATCGGGAATATTTGTAATGCAATTGCCGAAATTATCAGTAAAGATCACCTCCCCGGAAATGGTATCATTAACTTTTTCAGGATCCTGAATCGGGTATGCAACCGGTTGATCGATCTCTGGGCCAAATAAAGAGAGTGGTTTTCCGGATATAACAGCTGATATGGATTTTAGATAAAATTCATTAAAGTTCAGCTCAGATGGATCCTGACCAGATTCATCCAGGGGATTCTCAATCCGGTAATAATCCCAGGTATTCATATATTTGATGACCCTGGTGGCGAGTCCGTTGTCGGGAACCACAAATTTTTTCCCGCCCTGAGCTTCGAAGACCATTCCCGTAGAAATTAATCCGGGATCAACAATACCCATAAAATAGGTACCTTCCGAGTAATCACTTGCAGCGACTTCCAACTGGTAGGCAGCTTCTTTGATGTTAAAAGGTTTGGCCTGTATACATTCGATCTGGAGATCGGGGAAGCTCGTTTTCAGAGAAGCAATCATGGCAATGACGACATCCGTGTTTTTATCAAAGTCAGTGAGAAAGACCAGCGTTTCATGAGATGGAGTTTCATAAATGGTTATTATTTCTTTTTTCTCACAACCGGAATGAAAAAAGAGGATCATCAGGGAAACCAGAATGAGACCTTGAATAGTTTTAACTCGCATAATAATAAAAGTATTGATATAAGATTGTTAGTAGCTTCAGTATTATTTTTTTTAAAAGGAATAGAGCATTTTGATTTCCTCAATCCATTTGGTTTCGTCAGGTGTTTCGAGGATGAGAGGCAGATCGTTGAAGCGCGGATCGTTCATGATTCGTCGGAACAGTTCCTCACCAAGCAATCCGACACCGATGTTATCATGCCTGTCGACATGGCTGGCAAATTCCTTTTTCGTGTCGTTCAGGTGCATGCCGCGCATGTAAGAGAGACCGATTACTGCATCAAATTTCTCCCAGGTTTTTTGATAACCTTCAGGACTTTTGATATTATAACCGGCAGAATAGGCATGGCAGGTGTCGAAACATACGCCGACGCGGCTTTTATCATAAACATGGTCGATGATGAACCGTATCTGTTCGAAAGTGAAACCGACATTGGTACCCTGCCCGGCAGTATTTTCAATGACAGCCGTCACACCTTTTGTTTTGTTGAGAGCAAAATTTATCGAGTCGGCGACGGTTACCAGGCATTGTTCTTCTGTGATTTTATTCAGGTGGCTACCGGGGTGGAAGTTCAGGCGATCGAGGCCAAGCTGTTCGCAGCGCTGCATTTCATCGAGAAAGGCTTTTCGGGATTGGTCCAGTCCTGCAGGATCAGGAGAGCCCAGGTTGATGAGGTAGCTGTCGTGGGGTAAGATATGGGCAGGCTTGTAGCCATATTTCTCGCAATTACTGCGGAACAGGGAAATGTTTTCCGGTGTGAGTGGTTTTGAAAACCACTGCCGCTGGTTTTTGGTGAAGAGGGCGAAGGCTTTTGCACCAATTTCATAGGCATTGACAGGTGCAAATTCTACCCCTCCGGAAGTGCTGACGTGGGCGCCGACATATTTCATGGTGATGTGATTAGAGTTAAGAACTGGTTACAAATATAGCTTATTTTAGCTACAAGTTGAGCGAAGCTTAGCTGAGCGAAATCCCGGCGCAGTCGGGACTGCAAATAGTGCCGTAGGCATGGCATCCGATAGCAACGTAGTTGCGGCAGTATATAGTGCCGCAGGCACGCAGCAAAATGGATTAGGCGATTGTCAATGGCCAATGGAACGATTTATCAATTAGTCAATTAGTCAATTAGTCGATTAGTCAATTTGAATATCGAACATCGTCTAATTGACAATCGCCTAATCATGCCGCTACACCCTGTAATTCCTGTACTCTCCGATCCTCCAGCCGGTCATTTTTTCGATGGTGTGAAGTACCTGAATGGAAATTATATCAAGATAATCTTTTTTGTAACAGATTGCTTTTCAATTACTACACGATAAAAATATACACCCTTTGCTAATCCATTGCAATCTAGTTTTATGTATTGGACTCCTGTTTCTCTTTTCTCATTAATAACATCATAAACCTTCCTTCCATAATTATCGAATAATTCAATTAAAACAAGTGAAGAATGAGGTAGTGTTAATTCAATTGAAGATACTCCTGTGCTAGGATTCGGGAAATTGGATACTTCGAATTGTTCCACTGGTTCTTTTTGTTGAGACCAAACTAAACCGCCATTATTTGTATGTAGAATCACACCATGATCCCCAACTACCCAGCCATTTTCTTCGTCAGTAAATGAAGCAGATTTAAACCAGAGATTTTCCTCATCAAACTGAATTTCCCAACTATTTCCACCATCAAAAGTCCGAAAAATATTGCCATAACGGCCAATAACCCAACCATTAGAGGGATCACTGAAAAATATTGATTTAATGTATATATATTCAAAACAAGTATCCACGAATTCCCAGGTCTCACCACCATCGGTGGTATGTATCAGATCTGAATATCCATCCAAGTGTCCGCCAATCCATCCTCTCAAAGAATCAGTAAAAAAGACTATTCCAGCTGCAAAACCTTCTGGAATATTTTGTTCTGCCCATGAAAACCCGCCGTCATTAGTGTGTAAAAGGAAAAAATAGCCTGTAATCCATCCGTTTTGTGAATCAAGAAAATAAATTGAACTGAAACCATTATTTTCATAATATGTTGTCTGCCATAAATTCCCTCCATCATTAGTATACAACAACCAATGATCAGATAAGATCCAGCCCTTATTTTTGTCAATAAAAAGGACATCTTCTAATTCAAGAGTACCAATAGGACAACTTTGTGTTTCCCAATTTAATCCTCCATCATTTGTATGAATAATTGTTCCCGAGTAACCAACTGCCCAACCATTATATTCATCAATAAAATAAACTGAATGTAAATAAATCGAACGTAATGGTATATAATCATTATTATTTTGATTAATTTGATTAATCCATGTATTTCCACCATCCGTAGAATGTAATATCATATCCAATCCTCCCACTGTCCAGCCATTGAGAGGATCAATAAAACAAACTGACGATAAAAAATTTGTTGTTGCATAACTTATAGATTTCCAACTATTTCCGCCATCATCTGTTTTAGTCATTTGTCCATCCCTACCAACAGCAATTGCCTTTTGTGAGTTGACGTAATGTATCGAATGAAGATTAATTTCAAATTCTTCGGATTGTTCCCCCCAGTTTTGTCCTCCATCGTTGGTAAAAAAAATCATTCCATTATCGCCGACAGCAATCCCATTATTAGAATCATTAAAACAAACGGAAGTAAGTAAAAGGGGATTTGTAATTATATGTTGCTGATCCCAGCTATAACCTCCATCGTCTGTATGTAGAATTAAAAGTTTGGATCCTACTGCCCATCCATTATTTTGATCGGTGAAATATACAGAGTATAAGGGCTCTTCCAATGTCCCATAACTATGATTCCACGTTTCACCTCCATTATTTGTATCCCATATCCAGCCGCCTTGGATTTCAGATATTAAACCCCCAACTACATAGCCGATCATCGGAGTAACGAAATAGACTGAATGAAGAAATCTATCATTATGATCGTAGACATATTGAGTCTCCCAGTTAATACCACCATCTATAGTATGAATAATTAAATTATTATGTCCAACAATCCATCCGATGGATGAGTCAGTAAAGAATAATGCATAAAGATTATGGGAATAACCACTATTTTGTTCTTCCCATTCTAATCCTCCATTATCAGTATGTAAAATGAGTCCACTATCTCCCACAATCCATCCATGAACACTATCTATAAAAAAAACAGAATTGAAATCTATGTCTGATCCACTATCCCTGACATTCCAAGTCAAGCCACCATCTTCTGTATTAATTATTGTACCCTTAATTCCAACTGCCCAACCTGACATTTCGTCAATAAAAAAAATTCCACATAGACTATTTCTTTGCGGTTTAGGGTTCTGCCAATTCCACTGAGCATAGCAGTTCAGTATCAATAATGTATTAATCAATAAAAAGCAAATGAAACTTTTAAAAATATTATTCATTTTAATTGATAGCATTGCTGTTTGATTATATGTATCATACTGAAAATATGCAGTTAAAAGTGGCCTGAGAAATCTGGTCAGCATTTCTGTTGAGATGATTTGCGCAATTTTGTTTTGAATATCGGTTCATGTCTTTTATCACTGACGATAATGAGCAGCTAAAGATAATCTATATATTTATGAAAAGCAAATATTTGAGGAAAAATGATTTAATTAGGCGATTGTCAATGGCCAATGGAACGATTTATCAATTAGTCAATTAGTCAATTAGTCGATTAGTCAATTTGAATATCGAACATCGTCTAATTGACAATCGCCCAATTAAAAAAGGTCAGTAAAATCGCAAGTAATACGCGATTATAGCACCGCCACCTTCTTGCTTTCTATTACCCGTTGGTCAACCATAAGCCTTACCAGATAAAGTCCCGGCTTCAGATTGTTTACGGGCACTACCACCTGGTTTTGGCTGCCATGTAATTGCATTTCACCCACTTTTATGGAAGAAGCATCCAGGATATCGATGTAGCTTTCCATACCATCATTATCCAGGTGAAATTCAACAATGATATACTGATTTGACGGATTAGGATAAATCAATAGTCTGGATGCTCCGGTTACCGGATTTACATTCATTTTACCGTAATCTTTCCTGACCTCGGCCGATTTAAGCGGGTCGGGCAGTACGACAGGTTCCTGATACTCAATTAATCCGTTGACTAACAGGATATTGCGGGCAAAAACACCGGGCAGATAAGCATCGTTCAATGCCAACGTCTGCAATGTGCTGATCTGGATACTGTCAGGCTTGAGTATGGATAAGCTGTCTATCTCCAGTTCCCTGAGTAAATCGAACAACTCTAGATAATAACCATGTATTGCCAGTTGTTCATCTGTTAACTCATAGGAATCCGGGATATCATCCAGGGTGGCCTCGGCCTGGAGGCTATCGTGGAGTTGCAGGTACAGAAAAGCCAGGCGATACTTTTCCTGTATGGCTTCTTCATTTTGCAGAAGACTGATCAGGCTGTCGGTACACCAGGAGTTGATCGTATCGTTTTTATAATTCCTGATTAGTGTATGAAATGCATTTGACCGTTCCTGTTTATGAAAAGTCAACCTGGAGTCAAGAACTTCTTTGGCGCCGAGGGAGTCTTTACCTTCCATGATTTCGGCCATCATATAATCCGGCATGGGATCCCAGCGGTTATCCAAAGCTTCCAGAACATCATCCGACTTGGCTGACTGCGGATTTGCTACCAAAACATCACGAACCATGGCATTGGGCAAGACCTCTTCCTTGTATATGGCTGATTTCATCACCGTATCGGACAAGTATGGCGATTCATCAAGTAATTGCTGACGAATTTCGAGCGCTTCGTCAGGAATGCTCATAATGACATCCGTATTCATCTCTTCCGTATTACCCCCATCAACAACCTCAGCCAATTCAGCCTGTGTTGTCAGAATGTTTGTACTGGCTTCGGCCATCAATGATTTAAGATTTTCTTTGCTGCCTTCTCCATAATTCAGCATTGACGGGCAGCTTAAATTTTTATTGTAATATGCTACGATATTTTCTACTAATGTGATATTTGAAGATATCATATCCGGGATGATTTTTAATGGTGTTGAAGACGCCCGATGATGAATATACACGATGTTATTCCCTTCATTATAGATATCATACTCATGTGAACCACTTACGGTGAAGGTATTGCCGGCAGGAGCGGTGTTGGAGGGAGCCATCGATCCCTGAAATTCGGCAATGCCATAATCGGGCGTTACAGAGGGATTGTAGACCGTAACCGAAATATCATTGGTATTGGCAGTGAAATCATTGCATTTTATACAAAGCCCGCTTTGTTCTCTGTCATCACGGTTGATATTATGAGCGATAATGGCATAATCAAGCGTGTTGAAACTGTTGTTATAGATCATATTGTCCTCGGTACCTGAGTTATTGATGTATAAGCCAACAATGTTCTCAACGAGAGATCCGTTATGAAACCTGTTGTCTTCGACATGGTATCCTGTACAGTGATCTAAATACATACCATAGCCATCGGGGTCTAAAGCAGAATCGTATACATCAAATTCATTTGAGGTGACCTCGATGCCGTTGCTGTATCCGCTCAGGTAAAGCCCCTTCATATTATTGATGAAATTAGTATGGCTGACTTTCATGGAATTGTCGAAACCTATATCGGTTGCATAAATCCCATAACTCAGCCACTGGAACAGGTTATACTGGTAATCTTCGCAGGGCCTGACGTAATATTTACATTCATGGTCAAGGTAAAAACTTGAATTAGTGCTATATATACCTGTTCCTCTCTGAGTCAGCTCGGGATCGCTCAACGGACAGATGTTTTTAAATGTACAGCCATTAAACTGAATGCTATGAACCTCAGTCATATCGACAAAATGTTCAGGATCACAATCTTCCAAATGATCCTTGTTGGTTTCAAAGGTGCAAAAGGTAAAGAGGCTGATATTTTCGTATCCGTAAGGTAAAAATTCCACAGCAGTATGGTTATTGATGAAGTTGGCCGAGACAGCGACAACAATACCGCCGTCGATGGCTTTTACTGCACATTTAGCATTTTCAATGGTGCCTTCATTCATAATGACGATCATGCCCTGGTAAGAAGTGGGTATTTGCTCATGGTTTGGATTACCTTCAATTTCTATACCTTGCCAGGGGCCCTGGCAAGCAGAGGTCAGCAAACCCCCATCAATGATTAATTTACCACCACATTGAACAGTAATTTTAGCGTCCTCAGGCATTGTAACATGGCTATGAATAGTAAGAGTACCTGAAGATTCTATGATGATATCCCTCCGCATATCATAATTTTCCGTCCATTCCTCATTACTGGTAATAATTTCGGGATTTTCGGCATCATAATAGCAAAAATTACTATACGTTCCACTGTTGTATGAATCATGCCTGTATTGTCCCCATTCTATTTTATGTGCATCACCGGTTGTTTTCCAAACAAATGTTTTCCCAAATACATCGCTGGCAATTATTTCGCTTAAACCATCATTATTTATATCTGATATTGTAGGTGTCGCATAAAAACCATTAGTAGACTTAGAAGCTAATCTCCAGTAAATACACTCTGTGCCATCAGGATTGAAAGCATATATTCTGTCGTTTGATGCTGTAACGATAATTTCTATATCATTGTCTGAATCAACATCTGCAAGTAGTGGTGAACGATTGCCGCACTCCAAGTCGGCAATTTCAACCGGAAATCCAGAAATAGTATTTCCAAGATTATCAAAAACATATAATTTTTCATCATCGGCAATTGCGATTTCCAGGCTTTCATCATTGTTCAAATTACCAATAGCAGCTTGTGGTGCTAAACCCGTACTACAATTCAGGTTAATTTGGCCATCCCATTTGCCTTCAACAAAACTACCATCAGTATTAATAGCGTAAAGTTTTCCATAACCATTGCTTATTCCTACAATTATTATCTCAAGTTCGACATCAGAATCGATATTAGCAATAACTGGATTTGAATTGAAAGGTAGGACTGAATTTATAAGAACAGGATTTATATTATAATCTGATCCGTCATGATTGTAAATATATATTTCCCCTGGTGTATGTGATCCATTTATTATTTCTTGATATCCATTATTATCCAGATCTGCAACGGCTAAATAACCGCAAGAAGATGAGAGGTCGTCCACAAATTGTCTCTCCCATTTCAAAGAACCATCATGAGAGAACACTCTGTTCTTTTGATATTTCTGCTCAGTTATTATATCTTTAAATCCATTATTAGTTATTATATCCATAAATCCATTCTCATTCCCGTCCAAGTTGGCTAAAACAGGACTTGAAGAAGAATGATATCCCAAGTCGATCGGTATATCATTCCACAAAGGATCTGGTTGATTTAACGGTTCTTCCTCATCAACGGTCTTAAATCCAAATAAATATCCCCTTTCAGGTGCGTAATAGCTTCCGTGGGTTGTAACGAACACTTCTGCATGATTATCATTATCAACGTCTCCAACGGCAGCTTCAGAATGTAACTCCCCACCCTCAGTTTTTCCGCTGCTATTTTGAGGTAAAACAATTTCAGCAAATCCTGAAACAGTTGCTTCATCTCCATCAATATCGTATAGTTCCTGTCCTGTTTCATTAAAGCCCATTATCAGACCATCTCTATTTCTAGTGAAAGCAGGGAATAATTCATTTGTTCCGTTTTCATCAACGTCAGCAACTGTTATGGATGTCCAGTTACTATTAGCAACACCATCACTCACCGCTATTGGAAATTGACCATGTGAATCCAGAGATGTCCATGCATGATTTGCTATTAAATTACCAATGTTTAATTCATTACCTGTAGTTGAAACTGCACTTATTTTGTAATAATACTCCGTTGATGCTTCAAGTTCTGAATCGTAATACATCGATGTACCTGTGACGAGGAAATTATTTATTCTTTCGTAAATGCCTGTTTCCGTTTCACTTCGGTATATATTATAGCCTTTAGTACCATTAACCCCTATCCAATAAAGTGTTATATCATTTTTACCTGGCGAAAAATCGAAACCGCTAATGGATTCAGGTGGATTCTCTGTTAGATTTAGTTCAAATACATCTGTTTTCCCGAAACCATCAGTTAATGTCAATTCAAATATCAAGGCCTGACCACTATAATGCTCGCGAATAAGGAATTTGAATTCAGGTGAATTGGTGCCTTTTTTAAAGCTTTCGATATCACCATAAACGCTGGTTCCTGTTTGAATTTCAACATACTCAGGTAATTCGGTTGTTAATACTGCTGTTAAATCGCTTGCAGTTACGGTCCCGTAATTATAAATATCAACGTATAAATGACCAACATAGCCGGACACAAATTGATATGGATCTCCTCCGTTTACGGTTCTGTCACCAATTTCAAGTTGGGAAGTTTTAATATTGAAGAAGAAACGCTCAATAAAGCTACCTTGAGCAGGTGTAGAAATTTGGAGTTCGAAAGAAATCGCATTACCATAGGATAAATCTAGGGGGGCTTTAAAAATATAAGTATTATTTGAAATGCCTTCTTCTCCTGGTCCTAAATCAGGATAATAAGAAAAATCCTGATCCATTGTAATATTTGGATCAAGTGGCATTAAAGTACCCCGGATATCACTTGCTTCGATTGCTCCTGAGTTGTTTAATTTAATACTTAATTCAATCTGTTCTCCAGGTTCAATAAATCCATTTTCATTTTCATCAGTGATTGTTATATTGCTTATATATAAATGAGCACCAGAATTTTGAATCACACTAATCGTGGATTCATAGGGCTCTCTGTTGTGGCAGGTAACTGTTAGTTTCATTATGCCAATGTTATCAGGTGTAATTTGCATGGTAGATACACCACCAGTTAAAGTAGATACATAGACTTCATTTTCTTTATATAGACATATTGTTGCAAATTCTCCGGGTGGTACGTCAGAAACGGTCACGCTAAAAGTGGAAGTGCCTATTGGCACTGTGTTATCATGTGTAACACTCATTTCTACAGGTTCATCTGTATAAATTGATAATTCAGGATCACCAAGAAGTTGCATTATTTTATGGAGGTAGGGTTCGCCTCCAAAAACAAAAGAGGGAGCATAATTATTTAACTTTCCTACTATATTCGTGCTAGTGTTGTATAACAATTTAAAAAATTGATAATCATAATCATTGCCATTTTGTGTTAGTATATCAGCAGATGGTCCGAGGAAAGCGACACCTCCATTAGGAGAGGATAACCATTGCTCTCCAATATAAAAATTTAAATCAATAGGGCATACCTGACAACCTGCGCTGAGAAAAACAGAATATTTATTCGTTGGAAAAAGATCCCAAAAATCAGAGCTATTTAAACCACATTGTGTGGTTATACCACAAAGCCCTAATCCAAATCTCCCTGAATGGTCAATGTGGTTAACAATACCGTATCTTTGATTTAACTGATATTTAACTTCTGTATGTCCTACATTTTCATCGTAAATAATAATATAACTTTCGGAGCAACCATCCGGTTCTATAACAGGATTATAATAAGCGGGGCACCAATCATGATGCGTTGAATTCCAGTTTGGCAAATATTCGTGCATTGTATATTGATGATGATCCTCTCCAAATGAGAATTGTTCGGTTATTTGCCATGTTCTATAAAGGCCAAGAATGCTAGGGTCACTATCCCAATTATAATTAGAATCAATTATTCCACTAAAATTCAACTGCTTAGCCAGCCAGGCTACGTCTTGTGGTATACCTGGCACTTCTGGTGCAAATGAGCAACGGTAATAGGTAAAATGTTTCTGTAAAAATAGATTTAGCTCATCGTCGGTATCAACAGGTGCACGGCCAACTGCGATATCAGGATAAAAGTCGCAATAATCTGCATCTGGTCCGCTTCCATTTCCAAATATAATATCTCCATCTCTATTCCAATTATCATTATAGAGAAGATCAGGATGCAAAATAGCTGAATAATATAAATCGGTCGGCTTCTCTTTAGGAACTAAAAAATGTCCAATCCAGCGAACAGGCACGATTGAGGCATTTCCTCCTATCAATACATATTCGGTACCCCACAGGCGATGGGCATCTTTTATGAATTGCCGGATTTGTTCCGCTATGTCAACACCAGGGTATGACTGTCGTATGGCATCCACTGTTATCACTTTAGCAGAGCTTCCGCTTAGTATTTTCCAATCAGCCAATTGCTGGAATTTATTTGTAAAATCTCCGATATTATTGCCGTAAACATCGGTATTGTTGGTGATTATAATATAATCTACAGGATTGCTTTCCAGAGCCGGCAGTTCGGTAGGTTCATATCCCCCATAGCTTTCAGCTATCTCTCTGGTACCAAGGTACTGAGCGATTTTATTTGCTGCATCAGGATAAAAAGCCTCAATTTGAGTAGGATTTATTACTATCGATTTAATGAACTCATATGCCTCGTGATCTGTGCTGCCGTATGGCCGCAATTTATGAGTTTCACCTATAGCGTTCACAGTGTAAGTGACAGTTATTGTTATACTTGTTAACAGATGTAGCTGTCGGCTTAAAGGGATATACCGGAATGGTATAAAACTCACCGTTACATAGTTGTAATCGCGAAATCCGCTCATTTCATATTTATAAATATAATCAGTCGGGAAGGGATCGTTTGAATTGTAGATGATTGTATCAGGTTCAACGAAAGCTGGTGGGCTACTAAAATTAGCATACACCGGCAGTTGAACCGGATAAAGGTAGAAACTGCCCGAAAGCTGCTGCTCCGAATTTATTGTAAGATTTACATTGGTAGTTAATGCACCTTGCGGTAGCAATAATTTGAATTGCTTTACCGGTAATTGTGGCTTCCCGGCATGTTCTTCCTCTTGCAAATAATATGCGTCCGGGAGTTTTACAACATCATACACGCCATTTTGCGTCAGTTGTACATCGTTTTGCGGAAAAGTAAACTGTTGTATGATCTGCTGTGCCATGATGACACTGTTTATAAAAATGAACAAGCCTAAAAAACTGATTAATTTTTTCATAGCTTCATGATTTTTTTTGTGAACGTATTAATTTGATTGTCTGCAGTATATTTGATTGTGATAAAATAAATACCTGCAGGGTGATATGACAGGTCGATGAACTGACTGTTCGATTGTTCAATTGTTACATTGTTTAGTTGAAAGACAGGATCACCATATAGGTTTGTGATTAATACCCAGCATATTACCATTGGTGATTTGTAGGCGGTTTTTATCATGAAAATACCATTTGTGGGATTTGGGTAGATAGCGAAGAAGTCTTTTTTAGGTTTGTTTTCATTCACACCATTAATAAGTATTGTATCGCCATTGGTTGTGTGGTAGATATAATCGGCACCCACAGCCCAGCCGGTATCACAGTTGAGCATTTGGATGTCACCTATTTGACTGTATAACTCCTGTTGCAGTTGCCAGTCTTCGCCACCATTGTGAGTGAAATATATAACTCCAAAACCTGATCCCGCTCCACCTATCCACCCCGTTGTATCATTGACAAAATACACACAATCTAAGCCATTTGGTTCTGGCGTACATGCTATTGTTTGTTCTTCCCAGGTTTCGCCACCATTGTCTGTATGCATGAGAAAATATTGTTGGTATGGCTTAGTTCCTACAGCCCAGCCGTTTATTGTGTCAGTAAAAAATAAATCACGAATTGAATAAGATGTATTTTGAGTCAGATAAATGATTTCCCATGTTTCTCCTTTGTCCAAGGTTTTTACAATACAACTATAAATATCATCATTTTCAATATCATAATATGCCCCGCCCCCATAGCCAATACTATCATTGATAAAATAAAGTGATCGAATAATACTTAAATTATATTCAAAAACTTGTTGAGTATACCAATTATCACCCCCATTCATAGTATGAACTATCTGAAAGCTATCATTTAAGTATTCTAAAACTCATCATCCAAATACCAGTTTTCACCACCATCAGTTGTATAGAAATATGGGGTCATTCCTTCTATTGTGGCACAGCCTATCGCCCAGCCTAAGTTTTCATTCAGAAAAAATATACGATCTAAATAAGTGAAGTTTTGTATGTCAAGTTGCATTTCCCACTGGGCCTTTGAATAATGTGGTATAAACAACAGGAATAGCAGAAAAAATTTTAGCTTCGTCATAGCCTCATGATTTTTTTTGTTAATGAATAAATTTGATTGTTTAAGGTGTATTTAATTGTGATAAAGTAAATACCGGTGGGCTTATGTGACAAGTCGATGGCCTGATTGTTCAATTGTTCAACTGTTACCTTGTTTAATTGAAAAACAGGTTCACCGTATAGGTTTGTTATTAATAATTGGCACATTAGCGTTGGTAATGGTTGGGTAGTTTTTAAAGTAAAAAATCCATTTGCAGGATTCGGGTTGATAGTAAAAAGGTCTCTTACAAATTTGTTTTCTTTCACATCCTCAATACTGAGTGTATCGCCATTGGTCGTGTGGTAGATATAGTCGGCGCCCACCGCCCAACCGGTATCACAATTGAGCATTTGAATATCCCAAATAGGTTCGTAAAATAACTGTTGCAAATACCAGTCTTCACCACCATTGTGAGTAAAATATATGACTCCAAAACCTGGTCCTCCTCCACCTATCCACCCTATTGTATTATTAACAAAAAATACGCAACTTACTCTGCTTGGTTCTGGTGTATCTGCTATTGTTTGTTCTTCCCATGTTTCACCTCCATTGTTAGTATGTAAAATAAGATATTCATAGGGTGTCTTTCCCACTACCCAGCCGGTTATGGTGTCAGTAAAGTATAAATCATGAAATGAATAAAATGTGTTTTGAGTTAGATAGGTACTTTCCCATGTTTCTCCCTTGTTTTGGGTTTTTACAATACAACTATAAGTATCATTATTTTCAATATCAATGTACCCCCCGCCCCCATAACCAATACTATCATTAATAAAATAAAGTGATCGAACAAGACTTATATTATATTCAAAAACTTGTTGAGTAGACCAATTATAGCCTCCATCAGTTGTATGGATGAGCTGAAAATTAGCATCTTGATTAGCAAGCGTGGCCCACCCATTATTTTCGTCCACGAAGAACAGACGATTTACATCTTGAGTGGCAGGAGTTTGTATGGCGGTCCAGGATAGGCCGCCGTTTATCGTTTTATAAATCACCCCATCTGCGCTAGCAATAAAACCGGTGTCGGGATTTACAAAAACGATGTCATCTCCCATTATATCCAACCACTCATCATCCAAATACCAGTTTTCACCACCATCAGTTGTATAGAAATATGGGGTCATTCCTTCTATTGTGGCACAGCCTATC
>JAPLDP010000015.1 GCA_026391695.1 Bacteroidota bacterium | reverse complement strand
GCCTGATAATCTCTTGTTTGGTTTCCATGCTTATCATCGTTTTTGTGTTGCTTTTGATCTTGCAAAGCAACTGGTTTAACTCCGATAAGTGGTATACTTTTCAACGGGAAGGTGGTATACTTTTCAATTAATATATACACCTGAAGCGATTAATCCACTTTTTGACTTGTCATTTGTTTTTCTCCAAACACTGATGGCAAAACTTTCGCCATTCTTCAAGTCTTTAAATTTAATCGTCATTCCGTATGGTGAACTTGCATCTATTTTGGATGAATATTTTCCAGTATGAGCAAATTCATCACTCTGGGTCGTACCAAACTGAAATAAAGTATTATCAATTTCGCTGATGAAGAACTGCCTGTCACTGCTAAGTAATTCAGCATTGCATTTAAATATAGTATCAATTGTACGCTTCACAATATTAAAATTATTGCCACTGTCTTTTAAATTAAAAATCAAAACATTATTATAGTGCCCAATCAGATTTGAACAATAACTCTGCACGTATGGTTTTGTATATAATTCTTTCACTCCGTTAATTATTAAGTACTTTGCCCCCTTATCAATAGAAGATTGAATTCCGATACTATCCTGATTATAATGTATTCGTTTTCCCCGGTTAAACCTTTCATCAGTATATTCAGTCCATCCCTTTTGATTCATCAAATATAGGGATACATGACTGTTATCAGGAATTGAAATAATAGTATCATTCGATGAAATACCCATTTGTCTCAGATAAGGCGTAATAGAATAGATGTCCCTATTCTCATGAAAATCGTTCATCCAGCCCTTATAGCGCTCATTAATTTTTTGATGAGCGTAATAAATATTGAAAAGCAGAAAAAGTGAGAAAACTACTTTTGATATTTTCGAGCTAAATATCTTATTAAAGTGTCTCTTTAATACATCAAACGTACTAATAACGATAAGTACCGGTAAAATATACATATCGATAGTATAGTAATCATGATCTGCAAATGTCCAGAATTGAAGAATGATATATACAATTACTTCTGCCAGGATAAAAAGCATGCTATAGATAAGCAGCTTATTGTTCTTTCTAAAACAAATTAAAACGAAAAAAAAACAAATTGTCAAGAACAGTAAGACTGATCTGTGGAAATACTGATCTATCCATATCTTTCTGATATTATCCAGAACTCCGTTTATTTCTGTTCTATCTAAGTTCCATATAGGAAAAATCGTGGTAGAAAAATAAGTACAATCATGCTTCTGATTAAAGTTATATGCATAAAATATCCAAAGACCGATTATCATAAATATCGAAATAATTGGAATTAAAAATCGAACATGTCGATTAAATACCTCATGATTTTCATTAAAATTCTTAAGCCCTAATAATTCTACAATATAAATTCCAGTAATAGCAAAAAGACTAAACAGTCCTGTTATCTTAAAAGCCGCGGCTATCATAAAAATAAACATGGAAATGTAAAACCACTTTGGTTTACTTTCAAAAGAGAAACGAATAAAATAGTACCAACCTACAATAGAAAAAGCTAATGAAGACGAATTCGATAAAAAATTATTCCCATAGTATACTAGTATTGGGGATGTGAAGAATAACAGTGGAAGTGCAATTGCCCAAAAAACATCTTTCAGCAGATAATATAAAAGTCGGGAAAGAAAAAACAACCCAAGAAAAAAAAGAAGTGTATTAAAAATCCGATAGATATATTCATGGTATCCAAAAACCTTATATAAAGAGGCTACCGTATAGTATAAAATTGGAATCTCGCTTGTACAGCATTTCCCACTTGTTCCCGCATCCGAAGTAAGATTATGAGTTTCCGGTAAAAAGAATTTCATTCCTCCCTGGTAGTAATTCAATGCAATAGAGGCACAATCCGATTGCCTCCACTTATGGACTGACTGGGGACGTTTCAATGCAATCTCAGGGTAATTATAAAACATTGAAACACCTATTAAGGCTATAATAAAAAGTATTTTAAAATAAATTTTTTTCATGGTAATTTATTGAACACATTCACTAACGTTGCGTTAAAAAAATTTCTTCATTCTGAAAGTACAGTAAAAACAATATATTTAAGACGTTCTTTGATTTTTTGATTTCAATTTGTGATAAAATTAAGTTTAATTTAAGATTATCATGAATAAAGGCAGGTATGTATTCGCTCAATTAATGTCCTATATCAACGACTATGAATTTTCTAAATGCGTTGAGAGATATCATGGCGATTATCGAATCAGGGATTTAAATTGCTGGAACCAATTTTTGTGTATGGCTTTTGGCCAAATCACTCACCGAGAAAGCATCACAGATATTATTACCTGTTTAAATGCCCACAAGGAAAATGCATTTCATTTGGGAATTCAACAAGTAGTTGTCGTTTCGACATTAACTCGGGCTAATGAACACCGTGACTGGAGAATTTATGCTGATTTCGCTCAATACCTGATTCGCATTACTCGTCCGCTTTACATCAATGACAATGATTTCAGGGTTGATATTGAAAATACAGTTTATGCTCTTGATTCATCTACGATTGATCTTTGTTTAAGTGTATTTATCTGGGCTAAATTCCGCAAACATAAAGCTGCAGTAAAACTTCATACACTACTTGATCTTCGGGGTGATTTGCCAACGTTTATCGATGTCACTGATGGGAAAACGCATGATGTAAATATTCTGGATCGCATCATCTTTGAACCTGGTGCTTTCTATATCATGGATAAACTTTTCAAAGAACGAAAATATATTGTTAAATGTAATCAATTGAATTTGTTTGAGTTTTAACGCAACGCTAGTGTTTTTCAGATATAAAGGTTTTATATCCCCCTTCGCTCATAGCGTCATTCCGGCGAAAGCGGGGATCTAATACCGGGCTGTCATTTACGAGTTTGTATGTGCCTTGAAGGGCAAATATAATATAGTTTTTTGAAAATAATAGGATCGAAGAACAGTTCAGAGGGTGAAGGTCCATTATGCACCAAAGTGACGACCGGAAGCATTAGCAAGTCGCAAAGCTTACCCCGATGTCAATTGGGGGGTGTGTACCGTGAGGTGCAAGCTGAAATATAAGATCAAAGAGATCACCCGGAAAACCATACCGGCAAGTTTTAACGAACGCATAAAAATGTTAACCGTCACCCTTGAACGCTTGAAGAAGCGGGGCTATAAACCTTTCCTGGAATACTATCTTGAAGTTGAATGATGATGAGTGCCTGTCCCGATGAGTCCCGCTTAAAACGGGATAAACTCCACGAAATTGGGAAACCGCCGTATACGTGACTCCGCCTCAGGCGGATAGTGTGAGAAGCGCACCCCAACCTATTTATCTGGCGGGGCCGTCTACTCGATTACCAACTGGGTGTTATTGTTTGTCAATAGTTTGAGATATTTATCATCTAGTATATTCATTTTCCTGTCTCATGAGTCTGCAAAGATTTAGTATTTTTACTGTCGGCAAAAAATCGTTGGGAAAACAGACAATCTCTTTGGCGGGTTTTGGTTTCAGAGTTGGCTAGTGCGACCTGCCAAAGTGCTTGGCTGTGTGTGATGATGAATTAAAACAAAATACTTTTGCTATCTTTTATCTCAATCTTTTATAATCCTTTAATTTATTGCTTTTAATAATTTCATTTAATTCAGCAATTTCGTCTTTAAACCTATAACGATTACCACAATTGTATAGTTCAACAAACGGTTCCTTATCAATAATAAAAGAATACAAATCAGTGAGTTTAGGTAATTCCTTTAGTTTGCTGTATTCTTCATAAGTGTATTTCAAAAAAGCTGTATTTTCATTAATGCCTCTATTGTCGAGTAAATAACCATCTGCAAGTTGGAAAGGATAAGCTAAAACACCTTTAAAGTAAACGTCGGAAATTGCCGGATAATTAACGATTTTTGACTTGTCCGCCGAGAGGATTACAGGGACATTGTTGTAATAATCCTTCTTAGTTTTATATATCAGAGTTGGAGTACCAGAATAATCAACGGTTTCAGATTTCTGCTGATTATCTCGGGATACTCCGCAAGAACTTATTATCAACCCTGATAATATTACATCAATTAGTGATTTTTTAATTTGTGTCAGTATCATTTTTGGATGGTAAATTTTTTTGTAAATACTTTATTTTCTGAAACAACACTCAAAAAGTATAAACCATTCGATAAATCAGATATAGGTATTTGATATATATTGTCTGAAAAATCAGCTAATTTGTAACTGCAAATTTCTTTTCCGATATTATCATAAACCTTAATCGCACTTATTTTTTGATTGCAATTAGTAAAGTCAAGATTTACGAAATCATTTGCAGGATTAGGATAAAGGGTAATTGAATTTGCGATTTCCTCATTTTCTTCAATGCCTACGATTTGTGTAATAGTCATGTCTAGTAAGTACGTACCGGTTTCACCGGTAAAATATGGGGCTACGTTGAAAATAATTGTACCTCCATAAGGAATATTAATATTTGAAGGCATTATGTCGTCGAAATTGTCAGACCAAACGGAATTGTATTTATAGGAAAACATCACATCACCTGTATAAGTTTGACCATTCCCACTATTATAACTGTCATGAACTCGTGCTGTTATAGAATAATTATACCCTGTAGCAAGGTTTATTTGATAGTAATCTAAATCCCCACCAATATGAATATTTGAACCACTTGTATTTTGCGTAGCTGTATTTCCGGAGAAATTCAAAGATAAATTGTATGCTGCCCCCTCTATGTTGTTTGATTCATAAATGTCGGGAGACAATGCAGGTGCAACAACATTAATGTTTACTGGTGTTGGATAATATTGACCACCTACAAGATACCACGTAGAGTATCCATTTTCTAATTCCAGAATGGCTAAAATGTACGTGCCAGGTGTTGCAATTATTGCTGATGTGCTAAAAGTGATATAAGGAGATAAGTAAGTATAACCGGCAGGTAGTCCAATTGTTTCATTATATATTCCAATTGTTTGAACAAAGTTTCCGTTTAAATCATACAGTGCTGCCTGATATACTCCATAATAGGTTGAAGTATTGTTGTTAACCAAATTTACATTTACGGAGGCTGCCTGACCCTGAACAAAAGTTGCAGGAGTTGCGACAATAGGTGAATATTGTTGGATATAATAGACTGGTGAACTAATTGTAACGCTAACGGGATTTGCAAAAGAAGCGTCACCAGCTAAATTCCAATTACCTCCGGGGTCCCTGTAAAAAATCCCAATGATATAACTACCCGGTACTGTGATCATACCTGTGCTTGAAAAGGTTAGTCCGCCTGTATAATGGTAATTGGGTGGCAATGGTGAACCGCTTGCTGTTAGTGTTTGAATAAAATCAATAAAAGTTCCTGCAGACGTAAATAAAGCTGCACAAAAATCTCCGCTAAAATTTGAAGTGCCATTATTTATTACATCTGCATTTACATCAAAAGGTAGTGCAAAATCAATCGGGTTAGGAGTAATTGTTATTGATGAATACATATTAATAATTGATGTGCCTCCGCCGGAAGCAGGTTGAATTCCAATTAATGCCTGCTGTCCCTGATTATATGTTCCTGCACCGGAACCAGTACCACCAGTACCTGGATTTAAAGCGTCAAGGTCAAAGAAACCGTCATACATACCACCCCAACCCCAGTTCATGTGAAAGTAATCATAATTGTCGTAACCATCACAAACAAAAGTATGACCGCCTTGACCCCAACCACCGTATTGAATTGGTCTGCCTGCATCTAAATCAGTTTTTAATAGCTGTATCCATGCCGCATTTGTGTAATTTTCTCTTTGTAACCCTTGCATTGAAGTTGAATAACCGAAATAATTTTTTAGTGCAGATTCAACACATGCCGGATGGCTTCCATATTGATCATTTTCAATAACCCATCCACCACTGCCTGTGGGACTATAGTTCATTTCAACAGCAACACCACAATGAAACATTAATATTCCAACAGCATAATTGTTACTCGTTACATTGTCTGGCATTGATCCCCAATCGTAAGTAGTTGCAGCAAAGTTTGCAGATAAAGTCCCATAATCATCTTCATTATAAGAATGAAAACCAGTGCCAGATGCAGGATAATTCCAATATTTCATTATCTGACCCATAGCTGTAGCAGGACAACCAGTAACAGAGCCGCCAGGGCAGAGGTAATT
This sequence comes from Bacteroidota bacterium, assembly GCA_026391695.1. Lineage (NCBI taxonomy): Bacteria > Pseudomonadati > Bacteroidota > Bacteroidota bacterium. The sequence continues at coordinate 6,501 of JAPLDP010000015.1, read as the reverse complement.
GTAATAAGGGCTTTGGTTCCATATAGTTGCCAATAGCGGATTGACACTTTTCACACCTTTTTCCGAAACAAGGCTTTCTCCATTTTCTAATTTGTTCCATTTACTTTGAATTTCTTTATCGGCTTGCAAGCTATTCAAAGAAACATCAATGATCTCCTTCTTGTATTTTTCGATAAGTTTTTGAAATGCAGGTGGCATTTCAGCACCGGAATAACTGCCCGAAAGAGTATAACCCAAAATGGGAGTAACATCATTGTCGGCTGCTACAATTACAAAACCGTCGTTTTGATTCACATTGAAAATGTAAAGGATTGATGTTTCATGAACCTGCAATCCTTTTTGGTTCGAAACATCTTTTGATTTTACTATAAAAGCAAGTGTAAGATTTATATCTGTCAAATCTTTGTTTTTAGCAGTTTGTAGATAAAAATTCTTAGCAATTTTTTTTGCCTGTTCAGGATTGACTGGGTCGGCAAATAGATTTATTGCAATTGTAAAACCCAACACTACGAGTAAGATTTTTTTCATGATGTTTTAATTTTTATGCTGGTATTCAGAAATTCGAAAGTACGATATTGGCAAAAAATCTTATATCAGTACGCTCTGTAAATTTATACAAATTTAACGATTCTAAATTTGAAAGGTAACTTTATAGGCTAAATAATATTTTGATGTGCTATTCGTAGTAATTGTCAGTTATTTTTCTATTGATGTCCTTTTCTTTTGCATGTCCAAAAGAAAAGTACGAAAAGAAAAAGACAGCCTGGGTTTTCGGCGACCCACTAAGGGCTCGATTCCTAAGCCAGCCAAGCCGTTCGGTCGCTTCGTTCCCTGGTGTTTGACCCCGATTTTAATCGGGGGAGTTCATAAATTTTAGCCTGAGTGCTCAATTTTTAGTGATTTTTATGCAGCGGTGACTTTTCTTTGCTTCTTTCTTTGTGTGGCAGACAAAGAAAGAAGAAGAGAAATATGCTAAATAAGTCTGTATCTATGAATAAAATCGGTATTTTCATATCAAATCAATCTCCAGCACATCAAAATAAGATTTTGCCACTTTTTTAGCCAGACTTGATAAAGTAAGAAAGAATAATCAGGGGTTATTCCGGATAAATTGAGCGATAGTTCCGGCGAGTTTCGACGAACGCATAAAAATGTTAACCATCACTCTTGAACGCTTGAAGAAGCGGGGCTATAAACCTTTCCTGGAATATTATCTTGAAATTCGATGATGATGAGTGCCTGTCCCGATGAGTCCCGCTTGGGGCGGGATAAACTCCACGAAATCGGGAAACCGCCGTATTTGTGACTCCGCCTCAGGCGGATGGTGGGAGAGGTGCACCCCGACATTGTCGGGAACGTCTACTCGATTGTAGCCAGTTAATTTTTCAATTTTTTTATATCTACCGAAATATATTGTTTTTATAATCAAACTAATCGCTTTATATTAAATAAGTCATTCTCCATATGTTAAATTTTTCCAAGTTTTTTGTTTATCAATATTACAAATAGCTGCTATATCACAATCATAATCCATGTTGATAATAAATCAAATTATGTCTGCTTATTTTAACTTAAATTCAACTTTATAATCATTGGGCAATTTTGGTATATATGCCCAGTTCATACTTCCTAAAAGCATTTTACAGTTTCCTTCATAAACTACTGAAATTTGGTATATAATCTTCTTATTTTCTATGTCTTTAAGTATTTTCCTATCATATTTTGCGCTACATCCTCCTCCATTAGTCCTTTTACCTAGTAATGAATATTTATTGAAGTCAATATAAGGTAATTTTGCAGTATCGCAATCAACATTTGCAGGATGAATGCGAATTGAGTCTCCAAAAGTTTGATAAGTCTCGTTATCTGTAATAATAATCTCATTGTATTTTGAACCACTTATCCCATAAAAACATGTGCTTAGAATATTGTCGTAAAATTTACAGTCATTAGTAATTTCAATTATTTTGTCACTCTTTTCACAAGATGCAATAAAAACCATCTGGATTAAGATAATAAATATTTTTCTTTTCATAGTAATTATTTTTATTCAAGATGAATCAAATTGGTGAAGGGTTGCGTTAATTGGCAATAACGATTGTGTATACACTGGTAGTTATTTTTCACCTATCAGCATGTTCTGTAAATATAAACAAATTTGACGATTCTAAATTTAAAAATAACTTTTTTATCAGAACTGGTTCATTAAGAGCGACCTGCTAAATTTTGAGGTAGTCAAAAAAGGCCAGAAGAAGAAGAATGAAGAATGAACGATATAAGATGAAGGATTTTGTTTCATTCTTCATCTTTCACCTCCCGGTCCATTCCTGCTTTTCTTCCTCACCTGCACTACCATAAATCATCCTGAAAAAGTGATTATAATATTTGAATTCGTTATATTTGTATGAACTAATTGAGAATACTGATAAGTTTTATAAATACAGTCATAATCACAGATGTTAGCTCTAATGAAACATTCACTTTATGAAAGGTCTCAAAATTTTTATTCTGACAATTAGTGCACTTTATTCTAATGCGCAGACAAAAACTATTTTGGTTTTTGATCTTATGAATGGAAGTGTAGATTCTATCACGAATATTCAATTCGACACAACAGTATTAAGTGATAAGACGAATTATTCATTAGGATTATGGAATTCCGAAATCGAAACATTAGAGCAGGTTCCGCCCGTAAATAATGTTTACCCGGGCAGTCAGTTTACATATAAAAAAAGAGCTTCGTTAGATTATGATCTGACAAAATATCCGATAAGAACCAGTATAGTATTATATTCAATGAGGAATGATACCCTCCATAATAACTGCTCAGGGAGTATTATCAGCAGAAGGCACGTACTGACGGCCAGGCATTGTTTTTTTGGTATGACCGCTTCAGATACTCTTAGAATGGATTCAATATATGTTTGTCCGGTTTTTGACAACGGAGAGTTCAATAGCATATTTCCATGTTCCTGGGTACAAAAGGTATTTGTCTTTAAAGACCCTACCCCGTGGCACAATGATCTTGCTGTGCTTCAATTAGAGGAACCTATTGGGGATAAAACAGGTTGGATAAGTATTGGATTTAATTCGGTCGACAGTCTGCTTAAAGAAGGGATTTACTATAAATTCACTTACCCCGGGGTCACAATTCTACCTATAGATACAAATGAATATAATGGTGATACTCTTTATTATAATTATGGTGTGGTAGATTATGTTGATGATGATCATATCGGAATACATTATACAAGTGGAATTCCGGGTGAAAGCGGTAGTTCAATAATAAAAGTCGGGAATAATTATGACTACACCAGTTACGGTGTATTATCCTTCGGAACAGACCTGCTACACAGTAAATTTAAAAACTGGTCATATTATTCTATGGAATCAATTATACATAACGACTTGACATTCGATGTTCCTGATAACGGATTTAGCGATTGTTTTACTATTTTCCCTAATCCAGCACAAGATCAATTTTGGATAAGGCATTCAGTTAACAATGAAATTTTAAAAATAAGGATTATGGATATTTGCGGAAAAGAGGTTTTAAGCTCTTCCGTCGATCCTGAAAATTCCTCCATTAACATTGAAGTACTACCGAATGGAATGTATATTTTACAGATCACAACAAGCAAGTCACAAGTCTCGGGGAAATTAGTCATACACAGGGACTAATGAGGGCTAATCGCAATGAAACAATTTTCAACATGATTCCCGCCGGTAAATCCTAAGATAGTTGTGAGGGTGTGACTTTTATTGCGGCATTAATTTATCTGCAGTAAGGTTTGTTCAGTATTCAACGGATGCCATTTCTTTTGAGAGATGTCATCCGTAATTCTGAGTGAAGCATAATCGGGAAACCGCCGTATCCGTGACTCCGCCTCCGGCGGATGGTGGGATAGGGGCGCTCCGGCATCTATGGCTGTCGGAGCGGCCTACTCGATTAGCGGTTGTTATTTAATTATCAAATCCAACTGCTTTCCTAATCCAATTTCAATTATTTTTCGTAGTGTATCCAGTTCGATGTCGGATCTGTCGTTTTCAATCCGTGAAATATAGTTTCGGGTTGTTCCGCTTCTAAGTGCTAATTCCTGCTGTGTCAATCCTGATTTCATCCTCGATTCTCTTATAAGTCGTCCGATTTTTACTGAAACGGCCGATTTTTCAGGTCGGCTATAACGCAATAATATATCAGCCCCTATCTCGAACGGAACGTGTTTCTTTTCATTATTTCGCATCGTAATGAACTGCTTTACATTGCTCCATGAAAGGGTGTTGTTCTGAAGCTCTACTTTAGCAAATTCTTTTGGTTCAAAGAGGATCGAAGCGGCTGATCTTTCATCTATACTTATCTTCATCAACACTCTCCTGAAGTCGATAATTCTGGATTCTCCGTTGTTGAATACGACAGATAAGGATAATCCCTTAATCCAGTTTATCTTTAAAATCCTTGGTGTTTTGATATATCGTCTCATTTTAGTGATGGATTTAATTCATAAAAAACGGTTAAAGCCCAATATGAGTTACCTGTAAGCCAGTCAAAGACTTTCTTTAATTGTTTGCCAGGTAAGTTTCCTGCAAAAATTTCATTGCTTTCAATAACTATCAATACCTCAAATTCATTATAAACGGCATGAATATGAGGAGGTTTATGATCTCCATTGTAAATGTTAATTTTTATTCCGTCAATGATTTCTATTGTCGGCATTTACACTTTTTCTGCAAAGGTATCTAATTAGGTACTAAAATCAAGGATTTTTTTTATTTTTATGTTGAGCGATAGTTCCGGCGAGTTTCGGCAAACGCATAAAAATGTTAACCATCACTCTTGAACGCCTGAAGAGGCGGGGCTTTCAATCTTTCCTGGAATACTATCTTGAAATTCTATGATAATGAGTGCCTGTCGCGATGAGTCCCGCTTAAAGCTGGATAAACTCCACGAAATCGGGAAACCGGGGTATTCGTGACTCCGCCTCAGGCGGATGGTGGGGGAGGGGCTCTCCATCAGCTTCGGCTGGCGGAGCCGTCGACTCGATTACACAACGTAATTGTTTTAATATTTTATTTTAGATTCTATAAGAAAGTTCGACCGCTAGGCGAAAAATAAATCAAATAGTCTTAATCCTTCACGCAACGAACTGAGAACCCATACTGTTTACCATAATATGCTCTTCCTGCATAACTGTAATAGTAGTTCATATGCCTACACCATGCATCTTGAGCATATAACTCGTGATTACTAGAACTCCACCAGTAACCGGAGTCGCCAATGTAGTAGAATGAACCAGTGTATTCACGGTAACCACCAGGCAAAGCTGTGAATCCGCTTTCGTTGGTTGCACTGGTATTAGGACTTAGCCAATGGATTGTTCCCTTTTCTTTTAATTTGCCGCCAACAAGACTGTCACCTCCTAAATAGGTTGTAAGTATTGTCCACTCTGCCTCGGTAGGCACATGCCAACCTATAGGTGCTATATTTTTGCCGCCATTGCTTGCAGTATCAACTGCAAACCAATTGTATAATGCACCATAAATTTCTTTATTTGCTATATCATTATTGTACCAGCAATATTCCGGGGTATGGTTCCACCAATTAGTTCCATCGGTTACTAGTGGAATGGGCGTACCATCGTTATACTTGGTGGTTTTTAAGTTCTCAACCATCCACACTTGTGTACCAATGATTACGGTCTGATAAACATTGCCATCAATGTCTTTTACTTGATTATTGTTGTCATCGTCTTTCTTACAATTGTTTGTTAGCATTAATAACACGCCCATTACTAATAATGAGTAATTCCAAAATCTGTTTCTTTTTTTCATTTCAATTTAATTTAAACGTTATTACTCATTTGTACTTGTTTTCGTATTATTATCTGGTACCTTTTTATTATGTTGTGTAACGAATGAGTATACGATTGTATTTATATTTTATATCAGCATGAACTGTAAATTTATACAAATTAAACGATTCTAAATCTGAAAGGTAACTTTTTTAGTCAGACTTGTTAAAGTAAGAAAGAATAATCAGGGGTTATTCCGGATAAATTGAGCGATAGTTCCGGTGAGTTTCGCGAACGCATAAAAATGTCAACCACAATTGATATCACGGATGCCATCTCTTTTGAGAGATGTCATCCGTCATGCCCGGATGACATCTTTTGTAAAGATGGCATCCGTCTATTGCAAAGATGGCATCCATATTTACCTGGTTGGGTTGTTCTTTCTTTAGTTTCCAAATGAAATGAATAGAAGTCAACAAACTTAATTTCAGGCGTATGGGGGGAGAGGAGCACCCCGTCAGTTCAAGCTGGCAGAGCCGCCTACTCGATTGTAGTGCGTTTTTTATTTTTTCTTTATCATAGATTTTCACGTTAGTAATTACCCGTATTTTTATTACCTTGATTTACCCTTTTATTATTGCTTACGCTCAGATATACAATAAGATATCGCATTTACCCGTCCGTCTTCTTATTTCTGTATACGGCATATTAA
>JAPLDP010000014.1 GCA_026391695.1 Bacteroidota bacterium | reverse complement strand
GGTCACGATGGAAATGTCTCTTTTCTTTCAAAATCACAACTTATTGAACATTATGAAAGGACACTTGGAGCATTTCATTTTGGAGGACGAGTAATGATTATTGAAACCCAGGCAGCGATAAAATTGATCAATAAATATTTTTAATACCGAAATAATGGCAACTAAGAAAATTGAATTAGACGATGATTTTCTGGGTGGACAAGGCACTTTAACAATTGAAGAAGAAAAGGCGCTTAGTGACTTTTTTCGAAAACGGAAAATGGCAAATAAACCTTCCCATCTAACCAATGCTACAACGATTTTTCTGCTTAGCATAAGTTATTACAGCACTGGTATTGCAGGCCACACATTAGATGAAACTGCTGTATTTTGACAACTAAAGAAAGGAGATAACCGGCCATACCCATTTCCGGGCACCCTTGTCAGTCTCCTGCCATTTTTCAAAGCCAGGATTTCATCAGCGTCTCACCTGGTTTCTTTGGATTCGGAATAATACGGATGCCATTTTTCAAAAAAGATGGCATCTGTTTGTTTTGAATGCGCTTTCTGTAGACGGGACGCTCCTCCGGAGCTATTTGATTACCCATATTGATGTCTTCTACAGGCAGAGGGCCCCTCCGGGGCTGGTTAATTGGTTATAGTGATGGTTAACAGACTGGTGGCCTTTCCGGACCGGCAATATGTCTGATATCAATACAATTATTAAATGGGATCTGGTGGAGCCCTCAGTCCGTACTCAGAGTGAATATTATGATAATAAACCATGGGCTCCACAGGAGCCCTCTGTTTGTAGAAAATGAAGGTCATAATAAACAATAGCTCCGGAGGAGCGTTCCAAGTAAGAATAAATTAATCAGGAAATCATTATTATAAATAATCGGCTCCAAAGGGGCCGTCATCGGATGACATCTTTCCAAAAAGATGGCATCCGTGCTTTCCGAATATTCCGGTCAAATCGGCGCCACCTAATAAAGCGGATTTGTAACATAAGTGAATATTCTGGAGCAAAGTGTACCACCTGGTCTGGAGTTTATATTATAATTTTTTCGATATCATTCGTAATATTACTGGTAGCAAATAGTTATGCACTAGCGGTAAAGGGCAGAAACGTTAATCAAATATTATATCCAAAACCAACTATCATAAAAAAAGATATCGTGTTGTTACTACTCCAAAAGAATTAACACAAACTGAAAATCTTTTTTTCTATTAGGTATGAAAAATGCTAACTTTAGTATGTTGTTTGATTTGCATACTATAATTAGCTTTGGCAGCAGAAATTTCTGATGGACAAAAAGGAAATCCTTATAGCTTTTGGCGAAAAAGTTCGGAAAATTCGTAAAGAAAGAGGTCTATCTCAAGAGGAGTTATCTTTCAAAGCGGATTTGCATAGGACTTATATTGGAATGATTGAACGTGCTGAAAAAAATATTACTTTAACTTTTCTTTTACAGTTAACGCACAAATAATAAGTGCATATGATTGATAATTAATATTATACAAAGAAGGATTTTGAAATTTTGGTAAAAATGTGGTGCCAAATAAAAATGCTTTAAGTATTGACTTTATTGTTTTAAT
>JAPLDP010000013.1 GCA_026391695.1 Bacteroidota bacterium | reverse complement strand
ATGCTCGTTTCATAAAATGTCGAATTTTAGATTATTGCGCAAATATAAATGATTGTGCTTCGAGCACGTGCAGCGCTTGAGCTACGGACTGGATTTTTATTCGTCTGTGTGTAAACCAAACGGTTTGTAATGTATATTTGGCTAAATAATATTTTGATGTGCTGTAGATTGAGTAGTGTAGTTCTGAAATTAATGATTGTGCCCACTCCGAAAAGTATGCATTTTGGATTAAAGTCCGGTAACTAGCTGGTTATCAATTACCACGGCCTTGAGGCCGTGGTAATGCAAAGTGGTGGTATATATGGCTTTAGCCCAATATTGGTTTTTGATAACCACATTTCGGAGTGGACTCAATGTTCGATATTGGATATTCAAGGAGTGGGTACCCCGCCTGCAAACCCTAAGGCATTTATGCAGCGGTGACTTTTCTTTGCTTCTTTCTTTGTGTGGCAGACAAAGAAAGAAGAAGAGAAATATGCTAAAAAAGTCTGCATCTATGAATAAAATCTGTAATTTCAGATCAAACCAATCACCAGCACATCAAAATAAGATTTACCCATAAATTTAGACTAAAACTTTTTTGAGTCTTTACGGAAATGCATACTTAAAGGGTGATGAAGGTAATAAATAGCCCCGTGCTTCAGCTCGGGGTTAAAGAAATAACACCAAACCGGGCTTTAGCCCAAAACCTTGGTTACGATCTGAATTGATGCTTTTGTTTCGGGCTAAAGCCCATAATTTTTTTTCGCTTCCTTTATCCCAGGACTTAAGTCCTGGGCTATTTAAATCGCGAATTTTAATCCCGGGAACACACTATAGTTAGGACTCTCTTTTATTTTCCCAGAGATGCTCAATCTCCGGCACATTATATAATTATTCCGCCTCCATTATACATTAATATATATACTACCCTCACATTTCGTAAAATACTTATCTTTACAGCCCAAATCATACATTTTATATCATGGACATCTATCCTGTTTATATTGGTGGAGAATTTAGGAAAACAGGTGATGTCTTACGCATCACCAATCCATTTAACCATGAAGTAATAGCTGAAACATATCGTGCCGGCCCCGGGGAATTGGAAATGGCTATAATGAAAGCCCAATCCGTGCAGGTAACATTGCGTGATATGGCTTCTTACGAAAAATATGTGATACTCATGCGGATAGCCGATGAGATATCAGCCCGCCGGCAATGGTTCATACAACTGCTCAGCTCTGAGTCGGCAAAACCCTTGAAATACGCTACATCCGAAATAGAACGTGCTGTGCAGTGTTTCAGGATCGCCGCAGAGGAATCTAAACGCATGCCTATGGAGTATATCAGTCTCGACTGGACCAGCGACGGTGCCGGAAAAGAGGGATTGGTCAGGCATTTTCCCGTGGGCCTTGTCGCCGGCATTGCTCCATTTAACTTTCCCCTTAACCTGGCTGTCCATAAAATAGCCCCCGCTATTGCAGCCGGATGCCCTGTCATCCTCAAACCAAGTTCCCTCACGCCGCTTTCAACACTCGAACTGGCACGGATTATCGATAATACCGATCTGCCTAAAGGAGCTGTATCTGTTCTTCCTATGGATAGAACCACAGGCAATTTACTGGTGACCGATAGCCGCTTCAGCCTGCTCTCTTTCACAGGGTCACCTGAAGCCGGATGGCCAATGAAACAACAGGCCGGTAAGAAAAAAGTTATTCTCGAACTGGGCGGAAACGCCGGCGTTGTCGTGACTAAAAGCTGTGACATGGAAACAACAGTGAAAAAATGTGTCACCGGCGGCTTTGCTTATTCCGGTCAGGTTTGCATCCACGCCCAGCGGATATTTATTGAACAGGGCATATTCGACTATTTTATCCGCACATTTACCGACGCAGTAAAGAATCTGAGATATGGCGATCCCTTCGACCCCCAAACCGATATCTCTGTGATGATCAATGAGCAACATGCCCGCCGCGTCGAAGAATGGGTCTCTGAAGCCGTCACAGCCGGGGCCAAAGTGCTCATAGGCGGTAACAGGAATGGAAACTATTATCAACCTACTCTCATCACTCAAACCAATCCGGCTATGAAGGTTTGTGCCCTCGAAATCTTCGGCCCCGTGGTGACCCTGGAGCCTTTTACCACATTTGAAGACGCCATCGAAAAAATAAACCTCTCCGAATATGGCTTACAAGCCGGCGTTTTCACCAATAACCTGGCTGAGGTGAATTACGCCTTCCGGAATCTTGAAGTAGGCGGCGTGATCATCAATGATACGCCATCATTCAGGGTCGATCATATGCCTTATGGAGGTGTTAAAAACTCCGGAACAGGAAGGGAAGGAATCAGATATAGTATCATGGAAATGACCGAACCACGTATTTTAGTAAAAAATTTCTGATTTTTCTTGCTTTTAAAATATCTTATGTAATTTTACCGCAGAATAAGAATTTAGAATAACTTGCAGACGTTTTTAACTTTGAAGCCTCATTTTACCCATTGTACACCAATCCTTTCTGAAGTTGGTATGTCGCCGTGAATTTTAAAATTAATCGTCACCAAACTGGAAAGTATAAAACGCTCATTGTCTGATATTTTATGAAATGATGACGAAATAGAAGGAAAATATTTTTTTCTTATTGAAGTAAATGTTTATATTTGCACGAATCTGCAAAATAATATCAATTTATAATTAATAAACCTAAAACCATAATCCTTATGAAAAATGTTACTCGATTCAGCAAACTGATAATTGTATTTCTATTATCAGTATTTTCATTTTATCAGGCGAAAGGTGATGGCGTTATTACCATTGGAACGGCGAATTATTGGTTAAGCAATCTTCCATGTTATCCCTATTTTGGTTATTCATGGTCCCAGTGTGTTTACCTTCAAAGCGAGATGGGTATGAGCACTGCAATCCAGATAACCCAGATCGCCTATCATGAGTATAGCTATTATTCACCCTATACCATGACTGATGAACAGATTTACATGAAAAATGTGCCGTATAGCACTGTTACTAACACAAGCTACCCTGATCCGGCAAACAATGGGTATACCCATGTTTATTCCGGATCTGTAACCTGGCCTGGTCCATATCTTGACAGTTGGGTTGTCTTCACGCTGCAAACACCGTTTATCTGGGATGGTTCAAGTAATATTTCCATAGTTTATGAGGATCATGATATAGGTTGGACATCTTCCTACCCATACTTTTATGGTTCATATATCTATCCTAATAACAGCAGTTATGCATATAATGATAACTATTGGCCGTCGAGTGGTTATACCTATTCTTATCGTGCTGACATCCAATTATATTGGCAGGATATGCCCCCTGGTATTCTCAATGGAACGGTGACTGATGCATATTCAGGATTACCAATTATCGGAGCTAAAGTGACAGCCGGTACTGATTATGCATACACCGCGGCAGATGGTACATATTCAATGGAACTCCTTGCTGTGACATATAATGTGATCTTTGAAAAAGCCGGTTATACCACACAATCACAATATGTCTATGTTTCACCGAATACGACCACAACACTCAATGCAGCACTTGTTGAAGAGGCTGTACCTCCGTCAGGTGTTCTCGCAGCGCTTCGTCCACCAAATAATAACGTGGTGGATGTAACCTGGGGAATACCCAATGGATATTATGAAATCATCTACGATGACGGTACGTTTGAAAATATGACCGCGTGGCTGGAAGAAGGAAGCCTGAATGCACTGAAGTTTACACCGGTCGGTTACCCTGTCAATGTTACTGGTGGTTCGGTGAATATCGGTGATGGCACTTTTCCTCCGGGCGGTGATCAATTGCAGACATTCGGCATTGCCGTTTTCGACGATGATGGCCCCAATGGCTACCCGGGCACTTATCTGGGAAGCATTGAAGTGGAACCACAAGCCTTCGGATGGGTGTCGTTTGACCTGTCATCCCTCGGCATTACCTTTTCCAGTGGTGAATTTTATATCGGCATGCAGCAGGGAGGCAACTGGCCC
>JAPLDP010000012.1 GCA_026391695.1 Bacteroidota bacterium | reverse complement strand
GAAGTAGAAGGATAAGTAGAAGGCGATATTAGAAAGGAAGGCAGAAATCTGACTTCATCCTTCCATTCGCATATCTCCCTCGCCTTTCAGTTCTACTTCTACTTCGAATGTTCGTATGTTGGATATTCAATTAAGCTTCCTGTCCTAATTTTTAGACCACCACACCACCCCTCTCCCGTCTCCCCTAAAGGGGAGATGCTCATGTGATTGGGCGATTGTCGATTGGATGATTGAGCGATGGCCGATTGAGTGATATTGGAAGGATTAATTAGTTGACCTGAAAAATTATTTAGAACGAGACAGACGAGTCACAATTCTAATATCAAACATCGAACATCGCCCAATCGACAATCGCCCAATTCTTTGTTGCGTCACTCCTTCACAAACTTCCCACTCACCTCCTGCCCGTCAATTACCACCCGCACCACGTACAGCCCTGCAGGCAAAGCGCTGACATCAATCTCCGCCTCTTTCTCCCCATCCGGAATTACCTGCGAATGCCACTTACGGCCATAGATATCATATATTTCAAGCGGTACATCGCCTTTATAGTTGTACTTCCAGGTGGTGACATTAAAAATTGCCTTCTGGGAATGTGATGAGATATACTCCGGCAAAACTACCCGTATTAAATCACAGGCTGGGTTTGGAATGATTGTTAGCTTAGCGCTCCCTTCCGGCTTTAGCTCTTCCATGCCAACACCCAACGTATCCAGCGAAATGGTGTCGGATACAATTGGATATTCACAAATACTGTCATAAACAAATGGTTGTGTATATATGGAATCGTATTCCAATTCCGAGTTGAATTTAAACGCATAGATATCAAAATTGCCATCCCATACTTCAGGGCTGGTTATCAATAGCTTATTATCAAATGTTACTATACTGTTCATATAACGATATATACTGTCTCCTAAATCCCGCATCTTTATAAAATTGCCGCATGTATCGTATTTGATAATTGGATAATAAATATTTTGACTTGAATTTATCCAGCCTGATCCTATCACAAGTGTTGAATCCTGAAACCATGAGATGGTGCTCGAAAATCCTGTTGTAGCACTGTAGATATCAAAATAATTGATCTCTTCGCCTGACCTATTGGTTTTATATAATGACGGATATTGACCAGGATTAATATGACAACCGACAGTATATATGGTTCCATTATTTGAAACTACTGAAGTATAACTCCATCCATAGCACTGCTCATCTTTTCCCCAAACAAGCGACCACTCTTTATCTCCGTCAAAATCAGTTTTTATTAAATAAGAGCGAGTTTTATTAATCAGGGTATCTGGTAAGTCAGGATAATATGCCTCTCCTGTGATCAGAATTCCTGAATCAGGAGTGATCATAAGGTCATCCCCACTTTCACTGTTCAGATATGGATCTTCAACACCATAAACCTTTTTCCATAATATTTTCCCACCCTTATCCAAACAAATCAGCCAGATACGTTCTTCAGGATCGTAGCCTGTATAGGCAACCAAACAAACATAATTCCCATTAGGTAATTCTGCTACACTAACACCATAATCCATATCATACGTTGAATTTAAAATTTTGCACCACTCTTTTTCTCCACAAGCATTCAGTTTCATGATAAAGGGATCATACCACGGATCATACTTTTTAGTTGAGCCTATCAATATGATCCCATTATCATTTGTTTGTACTATATCACGAACTCCAGTTACATCACCAATTTCTCCTATTTTTTTATCCCACAGCATTTCTCCATTGATATCTGTCTTAAATATCCAACCGAATTTGGGTAATGTCTGGGAATTATCATTAATCTGACCTCCATACACATAGCCCTTATCATAAGTCTCTATGACTGAATAGGCAATGCAACTTATATTATCACCGTATATCCTGATCCATTCCTGGGCATGAACAATTGAAGGCAATATCATTAATATTAAACCAAATAAACGCTTCATTGCTACATTGTTAAATTGTTATATTGTTCAATTGTTCGTCAATATGATTATTTCAGTACTGTCATTTTTTGACTGTCAATAACCTGGGAGTCAACATACAAAGATACGATATAAACGCCATTGTTTAGTCCTCCTGTAGATACAACCGTTTGATTAAGCTGTCCCTTTACCGGAATCGTGCTTATCAGCTTGCCTGTCATATCCTGAAGTGTGAGAACAGCCGTTTCATAGGCTTTATCGATGTGATATTCAACAATTAAATAATTTCCGGCCGGATTAGGAAATAGTGAAATAAAGGACGCTTTATTCACACTATTCTCCATAAAGGGCCATGTATTATTTACAGCCGAATTTAAAGTTACAGGCATGTAAACCATTTCGTTGGATGCAAGCAATCCAAGATGGATCAGCAGGTTACGGGCATATACCGAAGGCAGGTCAACACATGCGCCTGTAAGAGAAATTAAAGTAACGAACTAAAAGCTTGCGGGAAAGGAAACATTTATGCACTTTATCCCCTCACCAACGACTTTAGTCGTGGGATGCTCACTTTACTCACGGGAATAAAAAGTTTCTTTAAGGACTTTTTAAACCGTTTAAACGGTTTATATATTGCCCGCCTGCTCTTCCGGATCCCACAGCTAAAGCAGTGGGTCAGGTATGCAGTTCATTTACCTCTCAGTCGTGGAAATAAAGCTGAAGCTGTGGGTCAGTTAATTATAAAATTATTCCTTTATGAATTTCCCACTCACAATTTCTCCTTCTAACTTCACCTGCACCACGTACAGCCCTGCAGGTAAAGCGCTGACATCTATCTCCACTTCTTTCTCTCCTTCTTCAATTATTTGCTCATGCCACTTCCGGCCATAGATATCATATATTTCAAGCGGTACATCGCCTTTATAGTTGTACTTCCAGGTGGTGACATTAAAAATTGCCGCCTGCGAATGTGACGAGACACACTCCGGCAGCACCACACGTATGATATCACAGGCCGGATTTGGAATGATCGTCAGCTTAGCCTGCTTTCCCGGTTTTAGCTCTTCCAACCCAACACTCAACGTATCCAGGGTAATGGTATCTGATACAACTGTATATTCACATAAACTATCGTAAACAAATGGCTTGGTGTAAACAGAACCGCATTTTAAGTATATTTCCATTCGTATCATATTTAACAACTGGGGCAATTATTTCCGTTTGATTTGAGGCTAACCATCCAGCACCGATAGCCAATGTAGAATCTTTAAACCAAGATATGGTAACTGAGCGGCCATTAATACCACTATCGATATCATAATAGGTAATCTCTTCACCTGACTTACTGGTTTTATACAATGACGGATATTCAGCAGGATTAATATGACAACCGACAGTATATATGGTTCCATTATTTGAAACTACTGAAGTATAACTCCATCCATAGCACTGCTCATCCTTTCCCCACACAAGCGACCACTCTTCATCTCCGTCAAAATTGGTTTTTATTAAATAAGAGCGAGTTTTATTAATCAGGGTATCTGGTAAGTCAGGATAATATGCATCTCCTGTGATTAGAATTCCTGAATCAGGTGTGATCATAAGGTCATCACCCGATTCGCTATTCAAATAAGGATCATTGACTCCGTAAACCTTTTTCCATAATATTTTCCCACTCTGATCCAGACAAATTAACCATATACGTTCTTCAGGATCGTAACCTGTATAGCCAACCAGACAAACGTAATTCCCATCGGGCAATTGTAGAATACTCACTCCATAATCCATATCGTATGTCGAATTGAAAATTTTGCACCACTCTTTTTCTCCGCAGGCATCCAGTTTTATAATAAAGGGATCATACCATGGATCATACTTTTTCGTTGAGCCGATCAATATGATCCCTTTATCATTTGTTTGTTCTAAGTCATGAATTCCAGTTACGTCACCAATTTCTCCTATTTTTTTATCCCACAATATTTCTCCATTGATATCTGTCTTAAATATCCAACCGAATTTGGGTAATGTCTGGGAATTATCATTAATCTGACCTCCATACAGATAGCCCTTATCATAAGTCTCTATAACTGAATAGGCAATGCAACTTATATTATCGCCGTATATTCTTATCCATTCTTGCGCGTATAATGTGTTCGATAGCAGGAAGATAAAAAGCAGATAATATAGATATTGCAGTTGTCTCATTGTTCTATTGTTCTATTGTTCAATTGTTATATTGTCATATTGTTCAATTGTTCGTCAATATGATTATTTCAGTACTGTCATTTTTTGACTGTCAATAATCTGGGAGTCAACATACAAAGATACGATATAAACGCCATTGTTCAGTCCTCCCGTTGATACAACCGTTTGGTTAAGCTGTCCTTTTAACGGAATCGTGTTTATCAGCTTGCCAGTCATATCCTGAAGTGTGAGAACAGCCGTTTCATAGGCTTTATCAATGTGATATTCAACAATTAAATAATTTCCGGCCGGATTAGGAAACAGTGAAATAAAGGAGGATTTTGGAATACTGTTCTCCTTAAAGGGCCATAAATTATTTACAGTTGAATTTAAAGTTACAGGCATGTAAACCATTTCACCGGAAGTAAGCAATCCTAGATGGATCAGCAGGTTACGTGCATATACCGAAGGCATGTCAATACATGAGTCGGCCATGGCGTATAAAGTAACCAGTTGCAAGCTGTCGGGATAGTGACCATTGATCGTGTCGTTTTGTAATGCCTGAAGTATGCCGATATAATCCAGGTAATTCTGATGGGTTTGCTGCTGTGCATCCGACAGTATAAAGGTCGAAGGTATCTCGTTCAGCACACTGTTCACCTGAACTGTATCCGATTCTTTAAAGTACTGAAAGGCCAGGTTGTATTTTGCATACAATTCAGGTTCATTCTGCAGCAGCGCCACCAGGCTGTCGGGCGCCCATTCATTGACCGTATCATGTAAATATATTCCGGCAAGCTCATTGTAAGCCAGATTTCTTAAATGCCTGTAACTTCTGATCCGGCTTTCCATGAGTTCCTTATTGCCCAGTGAATCCTCTCCGGCCATGATCTCCTGTACCATATAATCAGGCATGGGATCCCAGCGGTTGTCAAGGGCATCCAGCACTTCATCTGACTTTGCCGACTGGGGATTAGCCACAAGCACATCACGTATCATGGCATTGGGAAGGACATCCTCTTTGTAAATGGCCAATTTCATGACAGTATCGGAAAGATAAGGCGATTCATCCAATAGTTGTTGCCTCACCTCCAGTGCTTCATCGGGTATGCTACTGAGCATCAATTCATTCGCACCTCACCCACGACTTCAGTCGTGGGATGCTGACTTTACGCGCGGGAAAATAAAGTTTCTTTACGCATTTTTAAAACCGTTTAAACGGTTTCTATATTGCCCGCCTGCTTTCCGGATCCCACAGCTGAAGCTGTGGGTCAATTAATCAGTTTTTGAATTAATCTTTAAGGAATTTCCCATTCACCGCCTGTCCTTCTATCACCGCTCGTACTACATATAGCCCTACGGGTAAAGCGCTGACATCTATCTCCACTTCTTTCTCTCCTTCTTCAATTATTTGCTCATGCCACTTCCGGCCATAGATATCATATATTTCAAGTGGTATGTCACCCGAATACGAGTACTTCCATGTAGTGACATTAAAAATTGCCGCCTGGGAATGTAATGAGATACACTCCGGCAGCACCACACGTATGATATCACATGCCGGATTTGGAATGATTGTCAGCTTAGGGTGCTTTTTCGGTTTTAGCTCTTCCAATCCAACACCCAACGTATCCAGAGTAATGGTATCCGATACAATCGGATATTCACATAAACTATCGTAAACAAATGGCTGGGTGTAAATGGAATCATACTCCAATTCCGAATTAAACTTAAACGCATAGATATCCATATTGCCATCCCAGTCTTCAGGGCTGGTTATCAATAACTTATTATCAAACGTGACTATGCTGCTCATAAAACAATAAATGCTGTCTCCTAAATCCCGCATTTTAAGTATATTTCCATTCGTATCATATTTAACAACTGGGGCAATTATTTCCGTTTGATTTGAGGCTAACCATCCAGCACCGATAGCCAATGTAGAATCTTTAAACCAAGATATGGTA
>JAPLDP010000011.1 GCA_026391695.1 Bacteroidota bacterium | reverse complement strand
TGGGCGTAGCAATGCCTCCAACAATAAGAATAGAATGAAATTATATATACATAAGCTATATTTGTGGTGCCAAAAGAAATTTTGAAGCTCTTATTTTGTTACTAATGAATGATATACAAAATTCAACTGTTAAAGATGAGTATAAATAACAAAATTGAGGCAAATGGAGATTATTCCTATGCAGGAGGAGCAACTTTCGGGTGGGTACAATTATCATTTAAAAATAATGTAGTAACGGGGAATGAAAACTTTAATTCAGGCGGACAGAAAGATTATGGCGGGGGGATTTGTGCCTGGTATCTGGTTGATGGTTCATCGATTTCGAATAATATTTTTTCTGATAATAAAACCAGTGGCTATGGCGGTGCAGTTATGATTGCTCAGACACAAAACTGGCATGTCATTGAAAACAATTACTTTTTGAATGACTCAGCCAAGTTCGGTGGAGCTATTTGGTCCTCTTACAGCACCCTGATTTTGCAAAATAATGTCTTCTCCGGCAATCAGGCAGGTGTGTCAGGCGGCGCTTTATTTTTAGATGGAAGTGATAACCCAATCCAGCATTCCTCATGCATTGTCAATAATTCCTTTTCACATAACACGGCCCAGATGGGTGGTGCTATCAGTTTAAACTTCGTTAATCCACTCATTTTTAATTCGATCTTTTGGGAAGACGAGGCTCCTTCCGGTGCTGAGATCAGGGGAAATTGTTATCTTATTGAGGTTGCGTACAGTAACATTGATACTAACTTAATCTATATACCTGGAAATGGACTCATCACCGGGGATGGTATCATGAATTACAATCCGCAGTTCAGTGATACTGTATTACTCACCCTGGAGGTTGCAAGTGAATGCATTAACATGGGAATTGGAGAATATACCTGTCATGGAAATACACGATATGCCCCTCTGTATGATATCAATGGTGATGCCAGGCCACTGAACGATGCCTTTGACATGGGTGCGTATGAAGTTCTGATAGATGGATATCCCAAACCGGTATCAAGTCCATCTTCGATGAATCAAAAGAATTATCCAGATCCTTTTAAAGATTATACCTGGCTGACCTTTGATATTGCACGGCAGTCACCTGTTAAAGTGATGATTTATGATATAAGGGGAAATCTTTTGCAGACTGTATGCGATGATATAATGGATCCGGGGAAGAAAGTCATTAAAGTGCAAATGGCTGGATATCCTGCAGGTATTTTCTTTTACCGCATTCAGGCCGGAACCATGCAGGCGACCGGGAAGATGGTATTGATGAAATAACTGCCCCACCCCTTCCCCTCCCCAATTGGGGCGGGGAGAAGGGGAGAGGTAAAAACATAAACCTATGAAAACCAAATCAATTTTACTCTTTTGCATTCTTATTACTTCCTCTGTGTTTAGCACAGCACAGGAAAGAAATGAAAGTGAACCGAAGTACATTATTCTGATTCCCGACCTTAATGACAATAAAACCGACTTCATCCAAAAGGCTGGGATTGCCCTGATGTTTCACGACATGAAACCCGAAGCTCAGGCTATTGTGACCATCAGCCAGGCTGAATTTCTCATGCACAAAGGATTTGATGTACGCGTCGTTTCACCTGCACCTCTGTCAGTGGATCCTGAATATCATACATTTGATGAGTTGTGGTTTTATCTCGATTCTATTGCCACGGTCCACCCTGACATTGTCACTCTCGATACGCTGGGATTCAGCCATGTCATGCATTTACCCATACCGGTACTAAAAATTTCCGACAACCCGCAACTTGAGGAAGATGAGCCTGCCATCCTTTACGACGGCATGCATCATGCCCGTGAACCTGTGGCAATGGAATGCTGTCTGAAGATCATCGGCTACCTGGTCTCCAATTATGCGACCGACCCGGTGGTCGCACAGTGGGTCGACTATTCCGAAATTTTTGTCGTACCCTGCATGAATCCCGATGGATGGAATTATGTCGTTGACAGCTCATTAGTCTACCCATGGTGGAGAAAAAACCTGCACGACAACAATGGGAATGGCTTGTTTGATCCATATTTCGATGGCGTAGACCTCAACAGGAACTACGACTTCTGGTGGGAATATGGCGATCCGCAGCCTTCTAGTGAAACCTATAGGGGCCCAGCGCCATTTTCCGAAATGGAAACTATGGCAAAACGCGATTTTATCCTCACACATAAACCGGTCATGTCCATCACTTATCATTCATATGGCGAAATCGTGTACTATGTGAAGTATATGGGCTATTCCAATTCGCCTGACTGGGCACTCACGTACACGATTGCCAACCAGATAGCAGGTATGATCCCATCATTAGGTGGAACCCATTATTTTGCCGGAGCTATTGACGGAACAGAAAGCCAGAGCCCGAACTGGAGTTATCAATCAACCGGTACGTTGGAATTTCTTATTGAAACCGCCGATGTTTTTATTCCCTCCGGCACCATAGGGCAGCAGGTTGCTGCCGATAACCTGAATGGCGCCCTGTACTTACTGGAAAGGGCTTTTAAAGGAGGCATCACAGGGCACATAAAGGATGCTGAAACAGGTGAACCTATTGCTGCCACTGTCAGAATTGTTGAAATAGACAATGAGCTTGTCGCGCCACGCACATCCGATAGCCTCTATGGCCGCTATGACCGTCTGCTGCTCCCGGGAACATATACGGTTCAGGCTTTTGCTGAAAATACTGATACAGTTACTATTACTAACGTGGAGGTCGGAAGTGATACCCTGGCGGTTGTGGATATCAATTTATTACATGTCGTTGGCATGGATGAACAGGCTGGCACCGGTCTGCGAAATAAATTGATTGTGGAAGCATATCCAAATCCAGTATCTGATCAGGTTACTTTTTCATTTAAACTTTTAGAGGATAATTATGTGACTCTAACTATTTATAATTCTATCGGGCAGCAGGTCGGCGTGCTGGTGAATGAGAAACAAACAAGAGGCACTCACCAGGTGCAATGGAATGCGCAAGGATTGCAGGCAGGAGTATATTTCTATCACCTATCGCCAACCGTCAACCGGCAACCGGCAACCGGAAAAATAGTGGTTGTAAAGTAACAATGCTGCGATGTAATGAAATGATGAAAACAATTGACCTCAGACATGTCATTTTTCTTTGAAACCGCAGAGAACGCAGAGGAGGCGCCAAGAACGCAGAGGCTAAAATACGAAATCAACTCTTACGTCCTCTGCGCTTTCTTGGCGATCTCTGTGGTTTAATTTGCAAAGCCCCATGAAATCACATACATTTGTGAAAGATACCGGTCTGGATATGTTACGCACGATCATTATCGATGATGAAGCGCTTGTGAGGGATACGCTGAGCAAGCTTTTGCATGCCTGCTGTCCGAATGTGAAAATCATTGGTCTTGCCGATGGAGTGGAATCTGGTATAGCAACAATCCGAAAGCATCATCCTGACCTGGTACTGCTGGATATCAAAATGGACGACGGGACGGGCTTTGATCTGTTAAAAGCGATGGAACCTGTCAACTTTAAAGTGATATTTATCACTGCCTATGAGCAATTTGCTGTCAAAGCATTCAAATTCAGCGCGCTGGACTACCTTCTCAAGCCAATCGATCCCGAAGAGTTGACCGAAGCTGTTAACAGGGCAGAGCAGGTCCGTCAGCAGGAATTCCATACCCAGTTAAATACTTTGGAAGAGAACCTGGCCAGCCAGAGTAATAAAAATCGCAAGATCATCCTGAAAACCAGCGATAATATTTACCTGATCCGGGTTCAGGATATATCGTACATTGAGTCGGATGGAAGCTATGCGTTCGTTTATCTACATAATGGTAACAGAATTCTTGTTTCCAGAAACCTCAAAGAATTCGAAGAGCTTCTCATCGACCATGGCTTTTATCGTGTTCATAAATCCTTTCTTATCAACTTAACCCATATAGCACGTTTTGAGAAAGGCGAAGGCGGTTACCTTATCCTTGACAATGAAAGCAAGGTGCCGGTAGCATCACGGAAACGGGAGGAATTGCTGGAGATGTTCAGCAGGCTGAGTGAATAAGGTTGACAGTTGGCAATAAGCGAATGACAGCAAAGTTTAATGACCATAATTGACAGCGAAGCATAATGACCATTTATGACAATGATTAATGATCAGTGAACAATGATCAATATGAGGTTTCTAATGGCAATCAATGACAGCATAGCGTAATGACAATGAAGCGAGTTATTTTTTTGTTTTTATTGTATTTTTCTTGCTCCATCGTGTTTTGCCAGATCCCGAATCAGACCCGGCAAAAGGCGGTCGACAGCCTGTTTAACCTGTTACCGATGGCTGAAGGTACCACAAAGGCCGATCTGTTGAACCATCTTTCCCTTCAGCTGGCCCCGCGCAGTTTCGATTCCAGCTTTCGGTTTGCTACTGAGGCCCTTCAGTTGTCAGAAAAACTTGAATATCCCCGTGGAGAAGGAATGGCTACCTTCAATATTGGAAATAGTTATTACTTCAAGTCTGATATTAAAAATGCCCTGACTAACTATCTTTCTGCTTTGCGAATGCTTGAACCTTTCGAACCAGCCAGAGAGATTGGTGATCTTCTACTGATGTTAGGTTCCATTAACGAATATGTGCGCAATACCGAAAAAATGTTTGACTATTATAATCGAGCGGTAAGGAATTTTTTGGCCGCCAGCGATACTTCAGCAGCAATGTTAGTTTATATGACACTTGGCTGTGCTTATGGATATAAACTCCAGACCCTGGCACAAATTGATTCTCTTTCTATCGAAGAGGTAAATATGATGATGGACAGCGCTATCGCATATAATAACATGGCTCTCGATTATTATTTAATTCCTCATGTGGACTATAAATGGGCACCCGTTGAAGTATGGTTAACCAATATTTATAATTATCATGGATGCTATTATCAGGCTAAAGGCGACTCCCTGGCGCTGTTTTATTACCTAAAAGCGTTTGAACAATCAAGAGCGATTAAGGATACTATTAGCAGGAATTTCCTGGAAGGATTAATGTGTGCAAACCTCGGTTATAACTATTATTTCCAAATGAACTATCCTGACAAGGGCTATAAATATGCCAAAGAAGCTATTGAACTATTAAAAAAAACAGGACGCTACGACATCTATGCCGGTTCTTTATCAATACTCGGCCAAATAGAACTGGACCAAGGACGTTTCGGGAGAGCTGAGATGTATTTACTTCGGGCGCTGAATGTTAGCGATACTTTCCTCCTCAAGATTGACCAAATAGATGAACCAGATCCCACTATCAGACTTTGGAGCGTTACCCAAATACGCTCACAGCGGGTAATAATGTTCAGCCATTTGGTCCGGCTGTTTGAGCTGACTGGTGATTTAAAAAACGCATTGTTGTATCAGAAAAAACTGGAAGAAGGAAAGAGTTTACAGTCGCAGGATGAACTGACCAGGCAGATTATCGGCCAGCAGGCGGATCATGAGGATGAATTAAAAAGGCAGGAGATCAGCAGTTTGGTGAAAGACAATGAGTTTCGTCGCTTAAAGCTTAACCAGACCAGGATTTTGCTTGTTTCTGTCAGCTGTATATTCCTGATTATTTTGTTGATTGTTGTGCTTTGGATCCAGCATAAGAGATACAGGGCAGACCATAAAGCTCTCGTCCTGGAGCAAAAGCTTCTCCGCTCCCAGATGAATCCCCATTTCATATTCAACTCCCTGGCCAGCATACAGAACTTTATCCTGAACCAGCAGGCGGATAATGCGAGTATATTCCTTACCCGGTTCTCAAAATTGCTGCGCAATGTACTGGATAACTCAGCTCAGGAATACGTTCCGCTGGAGAAAGAGATCAGCACCATCGAGAATTACCTGGCACTTCAAAAGATCCGTTTTGGGAATAAGTTTGAGTATGCGATTGATGTGGATGATGCACTCGATCCTGAGTCGGTCATGATCCCGCCCATGCTGGCTCAGCCGTTCATTGAGAATTCGATTGAGCATGGTATCAAACATAAAAAAAACATAGGCCATATCAATATCCAGTTTAAGCAAGTGGGCAACATGATCCATTTTGAGGTGGAAGACGACGGAGTTGGCCGTGAGAAAGCCCGTGAGGTGGAGATCCAGCAACAGAAAGACCATCTTTCCATGGCCACCTCCATCACCCGCGAACGGCTGGTAAACCTGAATAAAAAACTTAAGAAAAAAATCAGCCTCGACATCATCGATCTCTTTACTGAATCGGGCGAAGCCTGCGGAACAAAGGTAATGTTTGGAATACCCATCGCATCGCGATAAATCCCAAATACCAAATTCCAAAATCCAAATAAATCACAACTTACAAATCCCATTACTCAAACTGTTTGAAAACTTAGATTTTGGGATTTGGAACTTGTTTGGTATTTGGAATTTGGAGTTTGGGATTTTATCAGTAGGTTGGTCCCTTTTGAAAAAATTGACAGGACTATTCTGCTGATCAGAGGGAATAAAGTGATGCTTGACTCGGATCTTGCTCTAATATACGGAGTCAAAACCTTTCGATTGAACGAGCAAGTTAAACGAAACAAAACATAGGATAAAATACCAAATACCAAATTACAAATACCAAATTACAAATAAATCACAAATTTCAAATTCCAACTCTCAAACTGTTTGATATTTTGGATTTTGTAATTTGGAACTTGTTTGGTATTTGGTGCTTGTATTTTGGAATTTGTTTTCGTTTGGATGGGATTATTGTTAATTTTAGTATTATGTCGATAAAATTCGACAAAAATGCGTATATTTGTCGGTTAAAACCACTAAAATGATTAATAGAATACTGGAGGATCTGATCAGTAGCAGGTTATTTACTGGTAAGACAATTCTTTTACTTGGTCCGAGGCAGGTCGGTAAAACCACCCTGATGAAAAGTATTCAGCAAAAATTTACGGGGAAAACTCTATGGCTTAATGCCGACAATCCTGAGGACCGGGAACTTCTAAACGGCATCAACTCTACCAGGGCTCAAGAACTTTTCACTCCTGGTATGTTAATAATCATTGATGAAGCACAAAGGCTAGAAAACTCGGGATTGACCTTGAAAATCATTCATGATAATTGCCCTGAGATTCAATTGGCTGCAACTGGTTCAAGTACTTTTGAACTTACAGATAAAATCAAGGAGTCACTCACCGGAAGAAAATGGACATTTAATCTTTTTCCGATATCACTGGCAGAATTTGCTAATCATACGAATAAACTTGACTTGGTCCGGTCGGTGGAAACCCGTATGATATACGGTTCATATCCGGAGGTAATCAATCGTGCAGGGAATGAAAGGGACGTTTTAAATGAATTAATTTCGGATTATTTATACAAAGATGTTTTTGCCCTTAAAGAAGTCAGGAGACCTGATATCCTGGAAAAACTTGTTAAAGCACTTGCCTTCCAGATAGGAAATCAGGTTTCAAACCGTGAACTGGCTAACCTGGTGCAAGCCGATAAGGAAACCGTTGAAAGGTATATCTATTTGTTAGAGGAAGCCTTTATTATTTTCCGGTTGAATTCGTTTTCCAGGAACCTGAGAAGCGAACTCAGGCAGTCGAAGAAAATTTATTTTTTCGATAATGGAATAAGGAATGCTGTCATCAATCAGTTTAACCCTTTATCATTGCGTAATGATACAGGAGCTTTGTGGGAGAACATGATGATATCAGAGCGGTTGAAAAATAATGAGTACCAGAGACTTTTCAAAAACGTCTATTTCTGGCGCACAAACCGACAGCAGGAAATCGATTACCTCGAAGAATTTGACGGGAAACTTTATGGCTATGAATTTAAATGGCAGGAAACAAAAAAAGCCAGGGCCGCTGCTATCTTTTTATCTGCCTATCCCGACGCTGAAATTATCGTTGTCCATAAAGATAATTTCCTGGAGTTTATTTTTAGTTAATCATAGATTTTCACGTTAGTAATTACCCGTATTTTTATTACCTTGATTTACCCTTTTATTATTGCTTACGCTCAGATATACAATAAGATATCGCATTTACCCGTCCGTCTTCTTATTTCTGTATACGGCATATTAAA
>JAPLDP010000010.1 GCA_026391695.1 Bacteroidota bacterium | reverse complement strand
TCCCGATGGGACTTAAAAAATCAGGGGTCGTTTATTGTTCTACCGATATTTGGTCCCTAACGGGACTGTCCTGTAGGGACAAGATATTGGTAGAAAGTAAATTACAAAATAGAATTAAGTCCCGTAGGGACGAAATAGAATTTTAACCGGACAATAGTGATTAAAGATAATACATTTTCCAATGAAAAATCTACATCCATGAGTGAAAAGAATGCGCTGATGGTTCCCGAGGAGGTGATAATGAGTAAGATCCTGGTTGTAAGAGGAGTAAAGGTGATGATCGACAGTGATCTGGCAGAACTTTATGGGGTAACTAACAAAAGGCTTAATGAGCAGGTAAAACGTAATACCAAACGCTTCCCTGAAGATTTTATGTTCCAGCTTGCCGGGCAGGAAAAGCAGGAGGTGGTCGCAATTTGCGACCACCTTATTTTCCTAATCTGTTGCACTTACTAATTGAATTTATAACCCTCTTGTTTTCCGTCAGACATCTTTATAAAAGATTAATGGCACTATACCAATAGTAGAAAGCTTCGGGTAATGTATTTTTAAGACGATCAAGCTTTGCAAATTCTTTATGAGTGATCGTTAAAGCTGCAATTTCATCAGGAGCTTTGAAACGAGCAATATCAGGAATGGAAACCTGTCCTATTGCTTTAGTAAGATAAGCGATTTTTGAAGCGCAAATAATCGCATCTTCGATTACAAAAGGCGCAATGATAAAGTTCACAATGTTATTGATGCCTTTTTGTAAAAAGTTGAATTTCTCAGATTTGTAATCCCGCTTTGTCAAAAGCAAAGCAGTTTCAAAGGCATCCTGCAAAACATCTTGATAAGTGATAGACAGATTACGGTATGCTATTTCTTCGCCGGCAACATTCAGAAAAGATTTTTTCACCTCCTGAAAATCGACTGCTTTGTCAAACAAATATGCAATATCAAATAATTGTTTGATGATCACCGCGCTTGCCGACAGTTTTAGAAATTTGCTGAATCCATGCTTCTTTGAAGGAACCGGATAATATCATTTACTGCAGATTTAAATTAAGTTGTTCAATTTTGTTTTCAAGTTCGGAGAGCTGATCCCTACGCCTGGCATAACGTCTGATTTTATTGAGATTTACATTGTATTTTTGGTAAACCGTTTGATAAATGTTATCCATTTCGTCCTGCTGGGCAGCGAAAAGATCAACATCTATTAAACAATCAATTAACAGTTTTTCGATTGCCGGAACTTTAATATTTTCAATCTCAAATAGTGGAGCTTCGCTAATCAAAGGTTTAACAATCAGCACTTCATCGTAATTAATTATATAGCGACGGAAAATTTCTTTATCGGGATTGAGAAAAACCTTTTTGCTGAAATCGCTGAGAGTATTAAAAACCGAATCGGTTGCATCTTTCTCAGTTTCTACAACAATGTAGTATCTAAAGATCTGATGTATCATGAACTCATTAAACCAACGGCTATCCCAAACACAAAAGTTGATGAATGGAAGGTCTTTTTTTACTTTATTGTAAACGCGTTTCAGGTAGGGAGACAGTTCCGGATTGTATTCTTTTTTTTTATTCAGAGAATATATTCCCCTACTAATATGAGACAGAATGCCTTTGGATTTGAGTTGATGTATCTTCCAGTTAATAGTTTTACCGGCAAGGTCAGGAAACTCCCCTTGAACAAAAGAAAATAGATCACCATAAGAAAAAATGGGATTCCCTTCAAAATGAGTATATAGTTTATTTAAGAAATCGGATGACAAGGCTTTAATTTTTTCACAAATATACAGAGCAATTTTAATATTCCAAAACAATGGCAATAATATTTACAATTTGCCAATGTTTTGATATTATACATCACAATATCAATAAATTAAAAGTTTTGGCATTTTTACTGATCAAATTCCCTGTCCTAATTTCTCAGACCACCTCAAAGAATATCCAATATCGAACATTCGAACAAGGAAGTTGAAGTAGAAGCTAAAGATGTCCTAATCTCGTGTCGAAGAGATGCAGCCCTGGGTCACAAATTTGCTTTTTCCGGATAAACCATTGAAAGCCTGCACCCGGGTGTGGAAAAAGATATCCAGCTTATACGATATCATTGATTGAACCAAGCTTATTATGATTCATTACCTGAAAGGGCCGCAGTCCGAGCCGGACAAGTATCACCCTTTGGGATAAAATGGAGATCGCAAATTGCGTCCTCCATTATTAAAGATCACTACTGTTCGGATAAAAAGAGAGGAACATACCAGTAGCCTTAGCAATATTGCGTCCCGATGGGACTTAAAAAATCAGGGGTCGTTTATTGTTCTACCGATATTTGGTCCC
>JAPLDP010000009.1 GCA_026391695.1 Bacteroidota bacterium | reverse complement strand
AATTGGATGAGCGCTACCTCCAACAATGGTATCGCCAAGTAAAAAGTATTGTGATAATAGTTGTCCATTTTCATTTAATTTAAAAATGGATGGAGTTTGAGGTCTCCCAATATCTGAATAGATACCTGCACTATAAAAAATCCCTCTATCTTTTTCAATTGTTTCATAAACCACTCCCGTATGATTTCCCCATATCAAATCCCAGATTTGCTCCCCTGCGGTGTCGGTCATGAACCAAAAGGGACGAAAACCCGGATAAGTACAGCGGCCTGAAACCAGATAGTGACCCTGGGAGTTCAGCAACAAATGAACTCCCTCCTCATTAGACATCAGGGGATCTTCCCAGGTATAATTCTTTATCCAAATCGGATTTCCCAGCGTGTCTATCTTTACCAGGCTTATACGTTGATTATGAGGGTATCCGGCATAATATTCCAGCATACCTAAATAGTTACCATCATCCAGTTGTACGATGCCTGTTCCATAATCATCTTCTGATGCCTGGAGTTCAAGACACCATTCAATCTCTCCGCATGTATCCAATTTTATAAACAATGGATCAAAGTGTCCTGTCAGATCATTTTCAGTGGTTGCTCCGGTTAATACAGTCCCCCGGTCTTTGGTTTTTTGTAAATCAATAAAAGCTGATTGATAAGAAAGCTCACCAAATTTTTTTTCCCAAATAACATTTCCATTAATATCTGTTTTTATCAACCATCCCCATTGACTAACTACCTGGCCTTTGCTAAGATAACCTGCTATCAGATAGCCATGATCATAGTCATTTTTAATACCTCGAACATAAGACGAAGTATTACCCCCATAAATTTTCGGCCATTCCTGTCCATAGATAATATTTGAAACAATTAATAATAATAATGTTATTAATCCCCTCAATATAAAATACTTTATTTTTTCTTTCATTAAATCATTTTACTTATTCCCGACTTTGGTGATTTTTTTACTCTCTATCAGATTATCTCTCACAAATAAACTTATCATATAAATTCCATTAGGAAGATTTTTTAATGAAACAGTTAATTGATTAAAATTATCCGAAAGTATCATGGTTTTGATCAACTTGCCATTGACATCAAACATAAGCAATTTACCATTAATTTCATACTCAGAAGTATTAAAATAAACGATCACATAATCCCAGGCAGGATTAGGGAATAATTTCAAATGATCTTCTTTTTCAACATTTACTTCGTGAGGTGTGAAATGATATTCAGGATAAGATTTAGTATTTGGAGGGAAATAAACCTGTTCGATATAATTAATGAACCTGCCTTTCACAAGTAATCCCCGTGCATAACCACTGATCAATGGATACGCATGATTCATTATTTCTTGCAATGTATTAATAGATAATGAATCTAATTGCCTTATACTCCAGGTACTGTCATTCATCCTTTTTAAAACATTGAAATAATCTGCAAAATCCTGGTGTATAGCAGTTTGGTAGGTGTTTAATTCGTATGTGGCAGGAATCTCATCCAATACATTTAGCGCTTGTTCTGCCTGTTCATTGTTAAAATAGCAGAAGGCTAACCTGTATTTTGACTGAAGATCTGTTTCATCTTCATACAAAGCTATCAAGCTATCATATGGATCAAGTAGGGTTGTATCTGAAAGAAATTTTCGTATCAGTTGATTTTTAGCTCTTGCACGCAACTGTTGCCAGTAACCCAGCCGTGATTCAAGAACTTCTTTTGCTCCGAGATAGTCCCGTCCCTGCATAATCTCCGTCATCATGTAATCGGGCATTGGATCAAAACGATTGTCCAGCGACTTAAGCACCTCCTGCGACTTGGCCGATTGTGGATTAGCTGTAAACACATCCCGTATCATGGTAATTGGCAGGACATCTTCTTTATATATAGCCTGTTTCATGATGGTATTTATCTCCCCACCATAAATTTTTCTTTGGCGAGGATATTTTTAGAACTTTTAAGAACAGCCAGGTACAAACCTGCCGGATAAGCCGTAATATCGGTTTGTATTTTCTTTGTATATGCCGGTATCTCAATATCATCCACCAGCCTGCAATAATTGTCATAGACACTTAAAACAGCATCGGTTTTCAAATCTTTAAACTCAAAATTGATAATGGTTGCAACAGGATTTGGATAGACCTTCATCGCCTTATCATAATCCTCTTTCAGCGGTATTTCATCTATCGAAACATACACGCCACAGTTTAAATCGACGGTATCAGAAGGGATCGGGTATGGACAAAGACTGTCGTAAGTAAAGGGCTGAGTGTATAGGGTATCGTCTTCTAAATCTGAATTGAGTTTCCAAAGGTAAATGTGAAAAAGATTATAAGTGCCTGTGATAAGTATCTTGTTATCAAAAGTTGTTATAATACCAATCGGAATAGTATTTTCAGATAGCAATAATCTTCGTTTTAAAATATTTCCAGTCGTATCTGTTATTATCACTTCGCTAAAACCTTCATCTACGGGAAATTCTACATTTCGCCATTGAATACCAATTATTAAAGAAGTATCCCTGTAGACAGTAATTGGATGAGCGCTACCTCCAACAATGGTATCGCCAAGTAAA
>JAPLDP010000008.1 GCA_026391695.1 Bacteroidota bacterium | reverse complement strand
AAAATATTTATTGATCAATTTTATCGCTGCCTGGGTTTCAATAATCATTACTCGTCCTCCAAAATGAAATGCTCCAAGTGTCCTTTCATAATGTTCAATAAGTTGTGATTTTGAAAGAAAAGAGACATTTCCATCGTGACCACGCTGAAAGGATAAACGGATTGTTCACAATCGTTAGTTTAAAAACATCTCTTGCAGGTTCTTTGAACTCGTCCCGCCAGTTGAATTGCCATCCTTTCTTTTTACTCACTGTTTTTAAATCACGGTTAAGGAGAATGGATATTTCAGTTGCAAAACTGTCGTCAGTAACCACATTTTCAATTGAGTTGGTCAGTTTGTCAACTTCGAAATCAAGTCCAATTTCTTTCTGTTTCGTCATTAAGCTAAGTTACAAAAAAACTGTCAATAATACTGAAATGTTATTGGTATAATATTTCCATTGCATCAGGCATGACAATTCGCTACCAGCAATATTACGAATTATATCAAAAAAATCCTACTATGAATGAAAGTACCAGCTTTTTTATGAAAAGCAGAAGCATCTTGCTGGTTAGTTGCACCAGATTTTTTGAGGTTTTTTATTTTTTTCGGGGGAGCAATATTGGTAAAAACCACGGATGCCATCTTTTTGAAAGATGTCATCCATATTTTTCTGAATCCAAAGAAACCAGGTGAGGCGCTGATGAAACCCTTAGCTTTGAAAAATGGCAGCAGACTGACAAGGGTGTCCGGAATTGGGTATGGCCGGTTATCTCCTTTTTTTAGTTGCCAAAAGGCAGCAGTTTCATCTGACGCTTTGCATGTAACCACAGCAAAAGTAGATGTTGAATTAGAACACAATTCGCTGGCACTTTTGTGGTTACAGGCTTGTATATGCCGCCTTTTTATTATTTACAAAAGCACACTCTTTTGCAAGCTTGTCTTACAAACGAGTGTGCTTTTTGGTGATCTATCTACCTCGATTCAATCTTCGGGATGAAAGTTTTTTCCAAATATTGTGAGCCAAGACAATTTCTTCGTCTAAGAATCCAAAATATTTTTTTAATATTATTTCGTTGGTTATTTTTAATATTTGTTCGATATCAACTCTGTCACGTATTAATTTGTCGATAGTTGCCAGTAAGGCCGCATTATCAATGTGATATGGGAGTAAGATACTTTCTGTCTCGTTAGGCATTAATTCTAAAACACCTCCACCATGACTTCGACCGCATACTTCTGTAAATGCCAATGAAAGTGAGTTATAATAACTTGCAGTAAATGCGTTTATGTTCACATTAGGATGGACAAAAACACGATGCATTGTATCTGTTGTGTATGCCTCTGCTTGGTTAATAATCAGCCGAGGGTATAAATTGTTTCTACGAATAAAAAGGGCATCAGATATTTTTATTGATGGAACCACAAACCAATCATCTCGAATTCCACATTTATAACCATTATTTATTCCTAGGCTTTCTCCGTAAGCAATATATTTCATTGCGCCATTATGAGACTTTAGTTTTTGTTTGTCAGGGAATACAAGTAAATGGGCTTTTGCTTTCGAATGTCTATTCTTTTCCCAGTCTTCTTTTGTAAAAATTACACTGTTTACCTGAACGCTCCGACCAACCATCGGTCTTGCATATGAAGCTAAATCGTATTCCTGCACAGTTGTTAAGGGAACCGTAAAATAATCATTTGACCCTGTGGTAATGCCAACCTCAACATTTGCGAATTTTCCAAGCTTTGGAATTTTACGGTTGTTTTCAATATGTTCTAAAAAATTAATTTCATTTTGGTCTAAAAAGTAAAATGTCCACTTATTTGACTTAAAATCGATTTGTTTTTTTGGACTTTTAAGACGTGCATAGTCCAAAGTTTCTAAGTCACTAGCATCTCTTAATTCAATATGCTCAATATTATGAGCGCTTGAATTGTTTTTCTCGCAAAGTAATAATATAACTTCCTGTTGTATGTTTGGGAAAATAAGCTTTTCAAATGAAATTATATTGATTTTATTATAAAAGTTGGCAATGAAAAATCTCAATTGCTTTGCAAATGAAACCTGTAATATTTCTGCGGGCAAAACAAATCCAATTTTTCCGCCTATCTCTTTTAATAGTAGTGATGAACCTACAACAAAAGACACCCAAGCATTTGTCAGTCGGGAATATGTCAAGCCTGCTTTTATAAAAATGTCTTCAGCCTCAATCTGTTGTTTTGCATCAAAGAACTGGTAACGGATATACGGTGGATTTCCTACTATGAGATCAAACCGTTTTAATGTGTTATTGCAGAATGTATGAAAATCGTCATTTATTATTTGTTTGTTGAATAATTGGATAGACTCCGCTTTCTCTGCTTCTGTTTCATTTAGTTCAACAGCAGTAATGGAATTATATCGAATATCTAATTTTTTCATTTGTTCTATAAAAACACCATCACCACAGCTTGGTTCAAGAATGTCATAGTCTTCACTACCATTAATTCCCCATTGAAGAATAAATTTTGCAATTGGTTCCGGTGTGTAAAAACCACCTCTCAATTTCTCTTCCGTTGCTTCTGTAATAAGTTTCATTTTTCAAGAAGTTTTCTCGTTTTTAAATACTTTACTTTCTTCTCCGCCACTTTTAAGACTTCTTGTGCGACTTCTTCCTCCAAGACTTGGTAAACCACTGCATCACTTAAAAATGCAATTGTTAGCTTTTTGCTGCTAACATTAAAGATTATTGAAATTTTCTCAATAAAATTTTTTGTAGGCTTTCTGCTATTCTTTTCAATTTTACCAAGCATCGATGTATCGATCCCTAATTTAACAGCAACTTCTCTTAATGTAAGTTGTTTATCCTCTCTAAGTTTTCTGAGAGTATCTCCGAAGGTATTTTCTAAATTCATTTTGGACAACTTCAGTCCAAAGATAAATAACAAATCGCCTGATTATAAACATAAAATCAAAAAGTTATTAACAATATTTTTGATCTTTCAACTAGATAATTATAATCTGGAAGGTTTTGCTTCTGCCCTTAGGAGAATACAATTCCAGGCGAGATCCCGTAAGGGAAGCCTTCTTAATTGTTTCGCCAAGAATTCCCCAAGAAATCGAGGTTGTATAATTATGTTGACCAGCCTCTCCACTTGGTTTATGCCTTACAGTCAGGTCAATTTTTCCCAAAAGTTTTCCTCTAATAGTGACCTCAAATGGAATTATAGCAGATTCAACAAATGGTGTGGAACTTGTTTTTTGCCATAAATAATTGCCAAACAAGATATTCCTGAAATAAGAAGTCTGATCGATTCTTACCCCATTCACTTTAAATTCATTCTGAACAAGTCGAAGACCACCGGTAGGGTTGGTTCCAGTCCCAGCATTTTGAACACTAGAAGCAGGGAGTTTCCTTCTGACCCAGACAAGATTTCCTATTGTTGGTCTCAATTTATTGCTAGGTTTTGTTACTTTCGAACTCGGAGGTAATTTTCTGTTACTTCGGAATTCTCGAGGAATCTTTGCAATAGCTCTTGGAGGGAAAATTGATAAAATGAGTGTTGAAGTATCTGATTTTTCAGTATCCTTGATTTTATCCTGTGCTTCTTTTCTTTCAACCTCAGTTGGAACTTTTTTCCTATTAACTAACTCCCGGATTAATTCTGCAGAAATAGGTTTCAGGTTCGGATCAGTAAAATCGAAAATAGATTTAAAATACTCCTTCAATTGTTCAATGATCTTCTTTTCTTCTGCAACCGTGTTGTCAATACTTACAAGCAGGGACGTTTCAATGTTTGTGAACAGCCCCTGAGATGTGAGATTCGAAGAGCCAATAATTAATTGGGAAAAATTGTTCCCTTCAAACAAATAAATTTTTGGGTGAAATATGGTATATGCTGGTTGATAAAATATATAGGAATTAATTTTTAACATCATCAAGGCTTCAAGAGCTTCTTTGGAAGTTCCCTTCTGATCAATACCAACAATGATATTCAGACTTTCATATTTTTTCTTTGCCTCCTTTATTGTTTTTGCCAAGCCTATTATTCCTGATTCACTTGCGAAAGCAGAAAATGCAGTAAATCTCTTATAATCATTTGATTTCAAATAGTCAATAATATGACTACCAACAGAGTTGATGATTTCTGTAGTGAATCCTTGGCTTAAGAGTTTAATATTCATTTCTTTGCAAATTTACACAAAGGTATTAAAATCTCATAGGTGGCAGATAACGTGCCAGAATTGCCACAATATTTTTTTTGCGGGGTTTGAAATTCGTCACTGTCACTCACCACAAAAGTTAATAAATAGCACTGCACTTTCGTTTTGCTCGTCTGCCCCGCAAAAAAATATTGCGGCAATTTATTTGTTATGGTGAGTTAATTTATTTCAATTCTTCCTCTTTTATTAGGGTAAGCTGCACCAGGTTTATCTTTCCAACGAAAGTTAACCTCTAATCTTAATCCTGAAAATTTCGCTAAATCAACGAGTATGCTTGCAGCATTGTTCGCATCTACACCTTGCTTAGAAAACATAGTACCAGCAATAGGATGAAAGCCATCTTGCATTAACTGTCCTTCTTCAATATTCAGTCTGGAAGATGCAGCACGAAGTTTTTCCTTTGACCAATCAGAGTTTATGAGTTGCCTAATACATATATCTAATAATTTATTCCAGTTATTTCCTTGCACGTTTCCAACTATTCCTGATTCGACTTTTGTAAAATGTAAATTCGGAAAATTATCAGAATAAATTGTTCTTTCGTTTTGACTTGGAACAAGAGTAGTTTTAGACGCTTCTGTTGATGGTTCGTGATAAACTATGTTGGTGCTTTCTTTCTTTAAATTATGCTCCTTATGCTCTTGAATAAATTTAAGTGCTTCTTCATCCGTGATAGTAACACCACTTTTTTCTACGATTTTCTTCAAAGCATCAACTAAAGTTATTAAACCGTCTTCAATCTCCCTTTTAGCTTGAGGCAAACTTTCATCCATAATTTTCTGTTTTCGGGTTAACTGTAAACGAGCATAAGCTTCCTTTTTGGCTTCACCATTTTGAACAATTTCACGTTTCAAATATGTTAGAAAAGCTGACTCAATATCGTCTATTTCATCTTCAACCAATTTCAATGTCTTGAAACACTTTGCTGAAAAGGAACCACCTTCCTGTGAATAATAAAATCTCCATTGATTACCATCAGTCAAGATGGTGAATAGAGCAGTTAAGTCGTAAGCCTTCGGCATGATGCATATTGTTTAGCCTGAGGTTGTGGTTTACTTTTGCGGATTGATAAATTTCAAGCGCATGAGTAACACCACCGAGCGACAGGCTCAAATGTTTTCCCTTGTGGAAGAATCCCATCAATGC
>JAPLDP010000007.1 GCA_026391695.1 Bacteroidota bacterium | reverse complement strand
CTGCAAAAAATCACCACGTCAAAGAACGCTGCTGAAATATCTCTAAAAAATCGATTCCCCAATATATAAGGTAGTGCCACGGTTTAGTTCAACACAAAGCACATATCCCGGCAAGCCGGGAAACGATGCTTAATTGTTATGCACTGGCGGTTCTTGTTTCGGTCTGTATGTCTGGCAATTTGTTGGTTCATATTAAACTTGTCATATACGTTTCAATTCTCTTTTCTGTCTGTGTCGCACGTGTGTTGGCGTATTTTAATTTTTTCTTTTTTAGCGTGGGAGAAAAATTTTGAAATTCTTCTCTGGGTGGCAAAGGTGGAAGCTCTTTTGCAATTTTTGGTCTGTGCATTGGCTTGTGCGAATTGCAAATGTGCTTACACCTGTGCGTTGGCTCATTGTTCTTGGAATCTAATTTCAAAGTTTCTATAAAATGCAGTAAATTTCCTATTCGCAAAAAAATCTTCTCCATCGTCAAGGATAAATAGATTACCTAAGTCACGAATTCTTCTTTGAGAATTATTCATTGTCTGTGTTACGAAAAAGATTTTGTAGAATTCTTTTTCCTGATGAGCCTTATCAATTTCATTTCGTGAAATTTCAAAAACATTGTAGTTGTCAGCTTTGCCTTTGACTTCAATGAAATACTTGTTGCCTTCCTTATCAAAATATTCAATATCATAACCTAAGCCGTCTTGTCCTTCTGGGTTAAAACCAGGATGAGTTTTGTAAACTTTACTTGCAAATTTTGAAACCCAAACAATATTATCGTAAAGCGTTTTCAGTTTTTCAAAGACTACCATCTCGGCAACTATGCCAATTAGTTTTTTATTCTGCTCACCTGCTCCTCCGTCAAACCTTTTTCCGCTTCTTCCTCCAGATGTTCCGCCTGTTGATAATGGAACTTCAACATTATTGGTAGAAACTTCTTCAATGTCAGTTTTGGTTTGATTGATAAACTCAATTAAAAATTCCTCCAAATCTTCTTCCTCTTCTGTTGGCTTGTGTCTTTCTGCACTTTGTTTAAGCCACTCTTTAAAATTTTCAGCTAAGAAATCTACCTCGTTAAAATAGAGCAAGCTTCTTCTTTTATTTTCTGCAAGAAATGATTCAAGATTATCATTGGTAAACTCTGTGGAAATTAGTTTACCTTTCAGCAAAGTTAGATTTGTAGAATAAATTTGAACGGGATTGAAAGCTTTATAATCTTTTTGCAAATCATTTTTTACAAACCTCAGAAAGTTGAATTTAGTGTTTAAAGTTTCAAGAAAGTATTCTTCTATATTCAATTCAAGAGTGTACAAAGGAACCGTGAATTCAAAATATATTTTGTAGTTATCAAGGTAGTCCTGATAGTTTGATTGTTTACCACTCTCTTGTGCTGATAAATAGCTATGCAGAATAGCATTGAAGCTCTTTTCAAATTTGTTTTTCAAGTTTGTTAATCCCTTTTTATAGAAATCTCTTAAATCAATTTTTGGAAAAAGATTTTTATTCACTTCTTCAAGTGTCAGCGAAAGCAAATTAAGAAGTTCAATCAACAAGGGGATGTTTGCAGTGTTGCTTGTTTGATGAAAGTTAAAATTGTCTTGAATTTTTTGAATCAACTTTTCTTCAACTTTAAGTTGTGCTGAAAGAGTTGTTATATCAACTTCCTTATTAATATAAACATTTTCTCGGTTACAGATTTCTTTTGCATTGAGAATTGCATCCCAGAATTTTTGATTTGGCGTAAGTTCAGAAGTATTTAGCTTGTCTCTGATTTCATTTACTCTTTCCTCTAAAATGTCATAATCTTTCAGATATTCCTTTTTGTCTAATGTGTTAAGGAATCGGAGTAAATCTGAACTAAATTTTCGTAAATCTCTTTCAAGCAAATTCACAAAAAGCTCACTCATAGATTCAGCAATTTGCTTGTTCCTGTTAGGGTTGTTTGCTTTTGATAAATGAATGTCAAAGTCAGATTCGGTATCTAAAAAATGATTGACTGGAATATTCATTTCGCCTGAATCTCCAACTGAAATCTTAACTTCTAATTTTTCTTTTTCAAAAACCCGAATTGCTTTTAGCTTGTCAAAATAAACATTCATCACTATATCCAATGATGATTCCAATAAAGCTATACATTCAGGTAAGTAGCTAAAGAATGAAAGTAGAGTGTGAGTTTGAATTGCATCCGATTCAATTAATTCTTTTTGAATTGAGTTTGAAAATCGCTTACCAATTTTTCCAGCTATTTTTCCAAATGTGTTTTTATCTCTGTTCGTAAAATGAGGTTGAACTCTTTCCTTGATTGAAACAGGAAGCAAATCATAGTTTGGTTTATCGTCAATGTAGAATATCTGATTTGCTTCTGCCCAAAGAATGTTTTTAGTTGTATCATCAATGCTCAAAAAATATTTTCCCCTCAGTTGAGTTACGCTTTCTGTTTGGTCGTTGTTGTAAAAGAAGTCAACCAACTTGCCAAGAATACGATTGTAGAAGTCAATAAAATCTTTACCAACTGGAATTCTTGTCTCAAATTTTTTATGAATAAGATTGAGAAGTTCTACAAAATTCTTAATAGAATCTCCATCAAGGTGAACTAGTCCTATTGCGTCTATAAAATCTTTTTTTAGTCCAAAATCTATCGGTAAGAGTTTAAGGAATTTTCTTATAACTTGATTGAGTGGCTGTGCGAAATCAAGATATTTTATGCCTACAATTTCATTTACCGAATATGCTTCTTCTTCTCCACTAAATACAATCCATTTTTGAGTAGAAAGAGTTTCGATAAAACTACTTAATTTAACTGTCATATAATCTTCGTTGACATTACGTTCATAGTAGCTTTGACTACTTGAATATTGTAGTTTTGGGATTAAACTTGAAATAATAAATTTCTTATAAATATTCCAGTTTTCAATTATTGAATTAGTAAACCAATGATTATATTTTGAGGGTTCGTCTAATATTCTATCGTTACGGATGTAATATGGTCGTGAAACCAAACCTGAAAAAGTACCTAAAAGTTTATCCCGATTTTCCCTTGCATACAATTTTGTCGGCTTGTCGGCTATGAAAACAGCAGGTATTTCCCAAACGCCAAACTTTATTAGGAAATTTTGTTTTGTAATGGCATTTATTTCTTCCCCTTCCCATTTCAACAAGTTATCATCAATGAAATTTCCATTGGGATATAGTTCTTTTAAGTTTTCTGTCTCAAAGTAAATAGGATTAGTAAGTGGCGATAGCCACTTTATATTTCCTTTTATTGGTAGTAAAATTTTTTCTTTGATTTCTAATTCCGATTTCGTGTCTATCGGCTGTAAATTGAAAATTGCATTCAACAAATCTGTATTGGGAACTGAACCTTTATCAAACAGTTTCAATAGTCGTCTTACAAGTTCGTAGGTATTGAATTCTGTTATTCCTGTCCTGCTTTTCCCCTCTCTGAAATCTGAAATCTTTATGTCTTTATGAATGAAATGAATTTGTTTTTTTATACTTGCTGCTAAGTTAATTGGGTTTCTTCTGCCTCCACCATAAAAAACATCTTCATTACTTGAAACCAATTTCCAATGGTCAGTAAGCAAAACTTTTCTTCCTGTCAAATTTAATTGCTCTTGCTGACTTACATAATTGTAAAGATTTTGAAAAAACTTTATTCTTTTGAGTTTTAACTGTCGCTTGCATTCATTTTCTATTTCCTTAGCAATGTCCTCATAGTTTAAATACGGAACTTTAAATTCTGCTTGCAGCCAGTTAATTACTTCTTTATCGTCTGTGTAGATTAGTTGCTTACCACCAAGTTTTCCGTCAGGAAAAAGTCCTTTATCAAAACCGTCTGCTACTATAACTTCAGTTACTGAAAAATATCTTTGTGTTTGAGTGTCATAAACAAACTTCTGCTTCTTGAGTTCAGCCACAACACAATCATAAAGTACATTTATTTTTGCATCACTGTTCCGTTTAAAGCAAAGGATCCTATTTGTGTTAGCTTTTGTTTCTTTTAAATGCTTCAGCATTTCTTTACCGATAAATTCACCAATTGCAGTAAGTAAAAAATTATTGAGGTGTGAATCTCTTAAAGCAGTTCTCTCTGGATTTACAATAAAATAACTGTGAATAATAAATCTGAACCCCGAACTAATTTGTAAAGGATAAAACAGGTATAGCTTTGCATCTTCAATTGGTTTGAATTGCCCATTTTCAGCTAATTCCAAAACGATATTAATATCAACTTGTGAACTGCTGCTAAAAATATCCTTTTCCTTTCCTTCTAAAGATTGAATTACCTCTTTCGGAATTACAACTTTATTATTTGGCGTAAAGTATCTGAATTTGATACTTGGATTGTCATCTTCTTTAACTTCTATAAATCGTTTCTGAGGGTTTTTGTTTATTGAAAATTGAGTACGAGTTGTTTCGGATTCAAATTGCAAACTCTTAATGTTGCCCAGAAGGATTAATTGTTTTGCTTTTATTTCCGAAAATGCATCAATAATTATTTCTTCTGTGATATTCTCTTTGATTGGCAACTCAATTATAGTCACAACTTCCTTTTTAATTTCATCATCAGAAAGTTTCTCCTCCATAAAATGAGGGAAGTAAAAAAGAGGAACTTGTTCCTCCTTTAGTTTTGAGTCATTGTATTTTGTTAGGGTTAGTTTTCTGTCAAAATATACTGAACCATAACGAGTAATAATCCTTGGAGTTTCTGTTATTTCTTGAACGGACTTAAAACCAATACCTTTAAAGCCGATATAATCTTGACTTTGCTTTGTGCTTTGTCCAATGGTGGTTATACTTTCAATTCCTTTCGTGCTAAATTCTGCTCCAGTATTTGCAATTGAAAGAATATTTCCATTGAGTTTAATGAAAATTTCTCCGTCTTGATTTTTCTCTTTGTTCGCATCTCTCACATTCTGAATCAACTCAAAAAAGTATCTACCTTCGTATGCTTGTTGTAAATATTTCTCCGCCTCGGCAATTGCGCTAAGTCCTCTGAATGGAGTTAGCTTGGAATCGTCAAATAATTTATCTGCTGTTTCTTTAAGATTCATATTACATGAAATGATTTTAGTTCAATGGTATTAATAAAGCGTTGGCAAAATTGGCTCTTTTGGCTTTGCCCTTGCGTTTGCTTGTGCGGTTGGGGGCAAAGACAAATGTGCCAATGTGCTTTGGCAATAGAATTTCAAAATTTTTGTGCGGTGGGATAAAAAATTAAAACACAATAGGGTCGGCAATGAGTGTCGGGAAGTCAGTCCGTCATTTCTATTTTCCCTATCAAGTTTAATATTCAATTTCATTGTCATTTGTCGTGTCGTTGTCTTTTTTCCGCTTGTGCATAGCTGCTCGTTAGCTGTATTTGTGCCATAAAAAATCATTCAATGAATGAACATATCAATTTGTACTAATATTTCCAGTTGATGGCCAATCACAATTTTTTTCTGAAAAAATTGAAAATTTAATCGCATTCTCATAATAAGTATTGAACTTTGGATCAGCATTCATACTTTGTAGTTTGGAAATAATCGAATTCT
Source organism: Bacteroidota bacterium (assembly GCA_026391695.1). Taxonomy (NCBI): domain Bacteria; kingdom Pseudomonadati; phylum Bacteroidota; species Bacteroidota bacterium. The sequence continues at coordinate 171 of JAPLDP010000007.1, read as the reverse complement.
TATTTCTTTCTCTCCATCTACGTGGCCAATCTAGCCTGAATAATTCATAAATCCAAAATTCGGATAAAAAGCTATACTATTTCCAGGACGAATACAAAAAATTAGGCAAGCTGGGATAATTTGTAAGATATTGATGCAGTTTTTGTTTTGACAAAATTCATTGTTCAGGTG
>JAPLDP010000006.1 GCA_026391695.1 Bacteroidota bacterium | reverse complement strand
AAGAACCCTCCCGCTCATTCTCGAGGTAATGAAACAATTTTCCAGGCAGAAATACTCCTGGCTTAACAATATGAATGTTACCTTTGAGGGAGCTTCCTACTCGTAAAATACGGGTGGTTGTTTACCGTGAAAATCTATGTTCATTAGATAAAATAATTTCAAATTCAAGATTAATACCAATTAAACCTTTATCGAATGCTTGATCATACAATGAAGACAAACAAATACCATTTTCCGGATTTAATCTTTCCGCTTCATTTTTTGCCCATGGAATAATATGACTCGCAAATAGTAAATCGGGAATATCAATACCCGTAATAGCGCATTTTCCTGAATAATTTGCGAGGACTATTTGTCGAAATACATTTTGATTAACTCTTGTTTTTACTTCTCTGATTTTTGTTGCACCTTTCAAATCGGCAATATCAGTAAGCAAGTAATAAAATTTCGTTTCGATAGTTTGATTTTCTTTTTCTGCTAATATTCTTTCACTTTCAAAAATGAGTGCTTCTTTATTTTGAATAAATTCATCCCAAATCGGTTGAACTTGTTTAATGCCACCTCTCATTCCAACAACACCTCTGTTTTGATGATAGGGATCTACACTAGCAAAATTTACTAAACGTAATGCTATTGAATTTGGAGTTCTGCTCATAATCTTTGCAAGATGAATAATGGAAGGATTTCTACTATGCATTTTACCAAATGGCAATTTCAAATAAAGATTAAATGCAAGAATTAATTCATCCCTTGTCCAAAGTCTTAAAGCCATTTCAATACTGTTTTAAAGTCATAAGAATTACTATATTTCAAAAGAAAAATTTGAATTTTAAGAAGCATTTTCAAATTATTTAGTCAATTAAAATATTTCATCGTCTGTTGCCCTATCCATCTACCCATATCAACAGGGACAGCATTGCCAATCAATCTGTAAGAACTTCTTTTATTTTCAAAAAAATAATCGTCAGGAAATCCTTGCAAGCGTGCATATTCCCGAATTGAAAAGGGACGTAATCCAAACTTTGATTTTCGGTCTATCACAAGTCTCGTTCCTAAATCTTTTGCATAGTGAGCCACGCAAGTTGGAGCAATTGCATCAGATTTTTCTGGATCAACAATAATTGGTTTATCTCTATACTTACCATTAACTCTGCTGATAACATAATTAGGAATTTCGACAGTAGGATTTTCTTCTAAAATATCTTTAATTTTTGGTCTGTTGGTTTCAGGTTTCGGTGCATCAATATTAAACCGTTTTTTTGTTCCAATTAGAATTAATCTCTTTCTTGATTGAGGTAACCAGTTTAATGCATCAACAGGACAAAAAACATTTACATAATAATCTGGTAACTTTGTCATAGCCTCCATCACTACTTTAAACTTTTTCATGCCTGGTACATTTTCCACGACATACATTTCTGGACGAGCTATTGCAATATGCCTAAAAAAATGAAGAAATAAATCATCACCTGTTCTAGTTCCATGTATATCAGCAATAGCAGAATATTTTGTACAGGGATATGTGCCTAAAATTATATCAGTTTCTGGTTGCTCTAATACTGTTTTTTCTTTGATGTCAGCAGTTAATATCGTATGAGAAAAATACTGGCTGTTATGTTTCATACAGGAAGTAGCTTCCTCATCTATATCTAATGATTGTATGACATTAATACCTGCCTGCATGATCCCTATCTCTAAGCCACCACATCCAGAAAAATAGCCTTTTGCAGTTGGAGTATACATAATCAGTAAATTGTTAAAATAAGTACTTTTATACCAAAAATAGTGATAATCTTCCAGCCAAATTCAATCAATTTAAATAAGTTATCAGCACTTTTTGTTTGTTTATACTGATTTAATTCTACTACCATTCCGTTCGAGTTTTGGGTATAATAAAGGCCGTCAGGTAATTTCTCAGGTTATATTGCCAGATGATTGCCATTATCTTCTGAAGTTGGATTCAATAATTATCAAGCCAACATTGGCGCTTGCATAGTTATGTCTTTTATAGGAGATCTCCTTAAGATTGTCTTCCTTTTACACCAAAACCCCCCAAAACCCACCACCTGCAAACTCAAAGTGCCCGTCAGTCAATCCGGAAAACAGTTTTGTACGGATTAGGTCTATATTTACACAGGTTCTACCCTCATTATCTTGCCAAAGTATAAAATGAGAGTAAAACGGGATCAGAGTCATGAAAAGCATTTTTATGTTTCATTAATCCATAAATTCCACCGATATGAAAATCAGGCTTGCCATCATTTTTCTTTTTATAGTTGCCTCTTCCGGGATGCTTTTATCACAGCACACTAATGTCGTCATAGGCACTTCACAGTTGTATGGGCTGCCGACCGAGCCCGCCGTCATAATGAATCCCCAAAATACCGACGAGATCCTGGTTGGCGGAATGCCAAATTATTATTATTATTCTACCGATGGTGGCTATATATGGTCACATGAATTCCTCCAGTCACCCTATGGCGTCAATGCCGATCCGCCGGGACAGCACCAGTTCTTATCGCTTGTCACCGCCGATCAGGTCACAGTGCTTGTTCGTAACCTTTTTCTTCCTTTGAGGGGATGTGTTTGCGTTTGTCTTTATGCTTATAGGATTCAGCGTTGATTGCGTGAGACATATTAATTTAACCACAATGTTCACAAGGAATTTTCTTTGTGTTCACAGTGGTTCATGTATTATTATTTCAATTCCTGCTTTCTTTTTTCAAGAAACTCCCTGAGTTTATTTTCATCCGGAAGATTAACCAGATATTCCCTTATAAAAAGGTTTTTATTCAATCCCCCGGTTGCATATTTTACCAAAGCCTGGTTTGCACCGGTACACATTAAAATTCCTATGGTTTCCTTATCACCAGGCAATTTCTCAACATCGTTGTAATAATTCACATAGGTATTCAGCTGACTGACCTGCTCATGTTTGAATTTATCAACCTTGAGTTCAATCAAAACATGACTGTGGAGGATTCGATGATAAAAAACCAGGTCGACATAAAAATATTCACCCCCAATAAGGATCATTTTTTGTCGTGACTCAAAGCAGAAACCATTTCCAAGTTCTAGCAAAAACTCCTCAATGCCATCAAGTAATGCTTTTTCAAGGTCAGATTCTTTAACCAATTCTTTATTTGGTAATCCTAAAAAATCAAAAACATATGGATCCCTGATAATATCTTCCGGTTCTGCAGGAACTATGTCTTTATTTGCATACCTGATCAGACTTTCCTTATTTTTCGACAATCCGGAGCGTTCGAATAATAGCCGTCCTATCTGATTTACCAATTCTCTGACACTCCATGTCCCCTTTATTGTTTCAATCTCATAAAATGCCCGTTTTAGCGGATCATCAATTTTCATTAGTTCAACAAAATGTGAAAAAGACAGCCGGGTGATCAAATGAATGGGAGATGTAACAATTAACAGATTATTGGTATTATCTTCTGAATTCAAAAAAGCATCAGATGCAATCTGATGAATTGCATCTAAATCATCACTTAAAAATCTATTAGAAGATTGGTCAGACAGCGTCTGACTAATTTCATTAAGGATATCAGAAATGATAATACCAATAGATTTGTCAGACAGTGCCTGACCAATATGCGGATAAAATTGATAAAATTGTCTGTAAAGTTTTAAATTAGTAACAGAAGCACCCTTTATCTTGTCTTTCAGATCATCTGCAATATTTTTCAGAACTTGATCTCCATATTTAGCCCTGTCTTCCCCTTTTTGTTCATATTCAACAATATAATAACCAAAAAGCCAATTTCTAAGTGTAAGTGCAGAATTAACAACACCTGTTACCTGGCGCTTAAAGGCATCATCTAACTTAATAAGACCACTTAATAATTCTTTAATATCCATTAGGTAAGATTTTCGATTTTCCTTTTCAAATTATTTTTACTATCCCTGATGTCATCTGCAATCTCATCCAACCGTTCAATGAAATCCTGGATAATTTTTATCTTTTCCATACCGGATGTAAGGGATCTGAAATCCGAGGGTTATTGAAATTCTTTTTTTTGAATCATTCATATTAATCCATGGTAAATTTACAAAAATTAATCCTGTGAGACGTATCAGGAAATTTATTAATGATGATTGAGTCCCCTCCGAAAAGTGGTTATTAAAAACCAATATTGGGCTAAAGCCCTATATACTATCAATTTGCATAACCCTGGCCTTAAGGCCAGGGTTATTGAGAACCAGTTAGTTACAGGACTTTAGTCCAAAATGATTATTTTTCATAGCGGGCTCAATATTCAAACACAAGTTCTGTAACGCGTGTCTGATATGCAAGATGATTACACGATGGCTGATGGCCGATTTAGGTGCACTGATTGTGATTTGGAGTGAACTTTCAGGTTCGCGTCGCAAATGCTCGCCCACAAGGGTTTAACCTACACCGTCAGCTTAGGGAAATAATAATATCATTGAAACTCCTGAATTACCCTGGAAATGGAAGTTATCAGGCTTGGAATTTGCGTAATAGTTATTTTCCATAAAATTGTACTATCAACGCCAAAGTAATCATGGACGACACGGTTACGGAATCCGCGAATCCGATCCCAATCTATTTCGGGATGTTTTTCTTTTACATCATCTGGTAAGAGATTTGATGCCTCGCCAATAATTTCAAAATTCCTTATGACTGCATCAACAGTCTTCACATCTTTGGTAAATTCCTCAAAAGATAAACCTTTGGTAAAATCAATGATTTTATTCGCCGATTCAAGAATATCCTGAAGCAGAAGACCTGGAGTTCGTTTAGACATATATCAAATCTTTCTCAATTTCCTTTAAATATCTAAGCTTAACACCATTTTTTGATACCAGGTCAACTTTTATTTTTAAGATTTTTTCAAGCTCGTTCGCCAGGTCAATAAATTCGATGCCGACAGGTTGATCAAAATCTACCAATAAATCAATATCACTGCATTCCAGATAATCATTCCTGCTATAGGATCCGAAAATTCCTATTGATTTCAGATGATACTTTTTGGCAAATTCAGCTTTATGTGCTTTAAGAGTTGATAATATTTCAGCTTGTGTAACCATAAAGCAAAGATAAGAATAATCCTTGTTTAAAAGGAGCGACATGCTCTTTGCAAATTCCAAATTACAAGCACCAAATTGAACGAAGCGAAGCTGAGCGAAATCCCGATAAGGTCGGGATCCCAAACAAATTCCAAATCACAAAAACCAAATTGAGCGAAGCGAAGCTGAGCGAAATCCCGATAGGGTCGGGATTCCAAATAAATCACAAATCCCAAAACTCAAAATGCGTGATGTAAAACTGAGTAAAATTCAGACAAAGTCGGGAGTCCAAACTATTGGAACGGCTGTTTGAATATTGAATTATTGGGATTTATTTGGATTTTGGTGCTTGGTGCTTGGGATTTGATAAAGGATCTTGGTCTGACTGAGGCTGGCGCGCGTTTGTACCTAAAATCCGCAGGTCTTGAAAAAGGAGGGATTTTTCTAAATCCAAAGCCGGGTGAGTTCACAATGAGGTTTCTAAAAATTTATTTTTTAGGGCTTACCCATATATTTTTATAAAAAATAATATCAACTATCCACTCCAAGGCATACTTATTCCATTAATTTGTAAAGAATTAGTTTGACTTATTTTATTAAGGTAGTATTTTGTCAGATATTGGGAGTTTAAGTTTTAAAGTGTAGTTTTCCATAAATGCGTAACTTTTGTGTCCGGCCTGATTTAATCCATTTAGCCGGGATGCAGATAAAGCGATATCTGAATTTCTTTAATCTGAAACAAGGG
>JAPLDP010000005.1 GCA_026391695.1 Bacteroidota bacterium | reverse complement strand
CAACGGACGCGAAGAACATTGTCAATAACCCAAAAAAAATGTTAGTAACGGCGATTTTTTAAAAAATCTCACCTGAACAATGAATTTTGTCAAAACAAAAACTGCATCAATATCTTACAAATTATCCCAGCTTGCCTAATTTTTTGTATTCGTCCTGGAAATAGTATAGCTTTTTATCCGAATTTTGGATTTATGAATTATTCAGGATAAATCTGTTGATTCAAATAAATTTTGAATTACAACTTTTGCATAACGTTCAGAATCTTTGGCAATATATTCGCCAATATCATCAAGATCATGGAGTGCAAAACCGGTCCAAACTACTTTAACCATTTGGAGAGCCTTTTTTTAGCTTCTTCCTTTGAATAAACTTTATCTGCTAATGATTCTTCTAAGCCTTTTTGAACCTTTTCAATAAAAATAAGCTCGTCAATCAGTTCATCAAGAGTGAAATTATCAGGAAGCTTTGAAACCGTCTTTATAACATTTTCTTTTGTTAGCATATCTATTTGGAGTGTTTATACAAAGATAGCTGAAATTTTTATCCCTTTAATTAGCATGAAAATTTTTCAAGCTATGGCAGCCAACTACTTGCTAACAGCAATATTACGAATTATATCTATAAAATCATAATATAAATAAAAGCGACGAATTGTATATGGTGTATCACTTTGGGAGATAAACTGGAACTTAAATGGGTACCGGCATTTTTATGAAGAACAGAGGCACCTTGCCGGTAAGTTGCCTCTGTTTTTTGATGTTTTGTTTGGCTCTTTCTGGGTGGTATTTGTAGAAAGCACGGATGCCATCTTTTTGAAAGATATCATCCGTATTTTTCTGAATCCAAAGAAAATTGGGGAGGCGCTGATGAAACCATAGCTTTGAAAAGTGGCAGCAGACTGACAAGGGTGCCCGGAAATGGGTATGGCCGGTTATACGAAAATATGAGGGTGAGGTGCAGAAGAGCAACGAGAATAAGGCTTCATGTTGGGCTGACGCCACACGAAACCTTATTTATTGGGTGCTGGTCATATTATAATTATTATGAAAAGGTCATAAAAACTGTCGAGTTACTTTCAATTGAGTTAATTTCTCGACATATTTCACCAAACGCTCTTATTGACTCGTCTTGTTGCAAATCTTCTTCATTAACGAGATTGTCATTAATAGATGTATCTTTTTGGTGAAACTTTTCAACTTCTATGAAGATTATTGAAAAATCTCTACTGTTTTCTTTTTTAATTGGTTCCATAAAAATATTTTATAAAACAACTTTAAGTCCTGATTGTGCTTCAAGTTGCAATCTTAATGGTGTCAAATTTGTTTGTGTTCCACAATTAGGACAAATAAAATTGTCGTCCTTTGGATATGGAACTGATGATGCATCAAGTTTAACGTTTTTATCCAAATTTAATTGAATTTTATATTTAGATGCACATTTAGGGCAAATAAAATCTGCATGTGCTGCCTGTGCTTTAATATTCTTTTGTACAGGAATAGCCGGTAATGCTACTTGACTTATTGATTGATAAATTTGGGAACAACAAGTTTCAAAAATTTTATAAATACCAGTCAAGTCAAAAGTCATTCTTAATAGAGTATAATATCTTTCAATAGCATCATTTAACTCATTATTGGTTGAATAGTCATAAATCTGTAGTCTCATTTCTTGTAGATCCTTGATTCTGATCGATCTCCCATGTGTTAACCAGTCAGAGTGCTTACATAATTTTATAGCAATATCGTCTGCGCGCGCTTCTTTTTCTTCGGGTGTTACTACTTTTCCACTTGAACTATGCTTTTCCCAATATTTAAATTTATATTTTGATAACCAGTTTCGTACGAGTGTTTTTGAAAAATTTTGTGCATTTTCAAAGTGTTGAATTTCTCCAGGTGAAATACTTTGAAGCATTGGGATATATGCTGGATTCAATTTTCCAGTTTCAGATACTTCCTTTTTAATTTTCTCTAAACCATCCAGAAACGCATCAGCCGAAAATCTTTTACCATTACTCACTATTTGTGCATCAATTGGTCCTAGAGATGATGAATTTCCCATAAGTATTTCATCTCCTGCCATTGAAAAAATTGTACCAGCACTTTTAGCCATTCCCGGTATTATAATTCCAACTCTGTCATGTCTCGAACGTACCAATTCAACCATGTCTTCGACTGTTTCAGCAAGTCCACCATGTGTTTCCAGTATTATATCAACTTCTTTAGTCTTTATATAGCTTAATTGATCTTTAAATGGCAATAAGTCTGGAGGTAATATTGATATGGGAGCGTTTCCTTTATTTGAATCACTAGCATAAACGATAGTATCCCTTTTTCGAATGCTTGAAATTCTTTTTAATTGATTCTTTCTTTCTCCTGTAATTTGGTCAAAAGAAAGTCGTTGATTGATATATTCAGAGTAGATTCCCATTCTATTTTTTTCAAAGTTATGTATAAATCTTATTCTCACCAAGTTTTTTCATAGGCTTGCACCCAACTATTTGCTAACAGCAATATTACGAATTATATCTATGAAATCCTAATATAAATAAAACCAACGGATTATATAGGGTACAGCTCTTTTTATGGATAAACCGGTACTTTAATGGATACCGGCTTTTTTAAGAAAACTACATGCAAATTGCCGGCAAGTTGCCTCTGGTTTTTGATGTTTTTTTGGCTCTTTTTGGGTGGTATTTGTAGAAAGCACGGATGCCATCTTTTTTGAAAGATGTCATCCGTATTTTTCTGAATCCAAAGAAACCAGGTGAGACGCTGATGAAACCATAGCTTTGAAAAATGGCAGCAGACTGGCAAGGGTGCCCGGAAATGGGTATGGCCGGTTATACGAAAATATGAGGGTGAGGTGCAGAAGAGCAACGGGAATAAGGCATTATGTTGGGTCCGTTTGAGGCGGACCACACAAATCCGTATTTATTAGGGCCTTTGGGCGGATTAAAACCGTTTCTTATTGGGACTCTGCCTGTTATCAAAGAAATTCAGAATGATAATCAGGTTATTTCGAATAATATAGAAGATGCTGACTTGCTTGATAATCACAAATCCTCTGATACCTTTCTCTCCGTTTTCCAGTGTTCCAATATCCGGAAATTCACTTAGGATATCCAGGAAATCATAAACCTTTTTAACAAATGATTTCGTTACATTATTTCCCCATTCATTAGAAAGATACTCAAGGATTTTATCAAATTTTTTATCAGCTCTTTTCGACCAAACAATTTCTAGAGCCATTTTTTATGTTTTTTCACAATTTCTGCATGGCTGATCAGATTCTCATCACGCTCACTTTCATTAAAAGCTGATAATAATTCTTCTTGCTCTTCTTTTGTCAGGCGGGACCATAAATGACCTTCTTTAGAAGCAGTTCTGCTTTTCATCAGATCATAAAACTTCATAAGAAACTGCTCATTGTCAATGCTGTCAATGAGATGGTGGAAATTATTTTTAAGTTCGATAGTTGTCATTGCTGCAAAGAATTTCTACAAAGATAATCATAAAATAAAAAATTCCTGTCCATAGGCTCTAACTATTTGCTACCATCAATATTACGAATTATATCTATAAAATCCTAATATAAATGAAGCAACGGATTCTTTATGATGTATCCCTTATATTGATAAACAGGCACTTAAATGGGTATCGGCTTTTTTGATGTTTTTTGGCTCTTTTTGGGTGGCATTTGTAAGAAAGCACGGATGCCATCTTTTCGAAAGATGTCATCCGTATTTTTCTGAATCCAAATAAACCAGGTGAGGCGCTGATGAAACCATTGCTTTGAAAAATGGCAGCAGACTTACAAGGGTGCCCGGAAATGGGTATGGCCGGTTATCTCCTTTCTTTAGTTGTCAAAATACAGCAGTTTCATCTAATGTGTGGCCTGCAATACCAGTGCTGTAATAACTTATGCTAAGCAGAAAAATCGTTGTAGCATTGGTT
>JAPLDP010000004.1 GCA_026391695.1 Bacteroidota bacterium | reverse complement strand
GGTTGCTCCCACGCAAGTCCCTGAAGTAGGTGTTACAGTATAGGTTGCCGTCTGTGCTGTATTGGTCGGATTGGTAAGCGTTCCACTGATATTTGATGCACCGCTGCCTGCAGATCCGCCTGTCATCCCTCCGGTCACTGTCGGTGCAGGCCAGCTGTAGGTCGTGCCTGCCGGGACTATTCCGTTGGTAACATTAACAGGAGTTACCGTAAAGGTCGCACCACTACAAACAGCAGCCGTCATATCAGTAATGGAGGGGGTTGGATTGATTGTTACCGAGATTGGATAAGGGGGGTCGCTAACGCAACTGGCAGGGGTGCTTACGATGAGCGTTCCATTATACGTTCCAGGTGTTGCACCAGCAGGAACGGAAAGCACAATAGGACTTGGTCCAAGGTCAGCATTCCACACATTGGTAAATCCCTGACCTAGAGCTGTTGCGTCCCAGGTAATGCTGTAATGATCTGGGTTGCCTATTGGCGCGCTATAGGGTAGATCGGCTATAGTGGTTCCGCTGCAAACGGTAGGATTAGGGCCTAAAGTAATACCACAGTCTGGTAAGGGATAAATGGAATTGTGAGAATTCAACTCATCGTTTCTGACCGATATATTTCTATTACTATACCTGTCGTTAGTACGCCCAGAATGAACTGGTGGTTTCATGCTGTTTAAATTTTCACCTGACAAGTCCAGGGGAAAAATTAATAAACATAAAACCACTCCGATAACGAGCGTTATGATACAGTACCTCATAAATTCATTTTCAGCAATTAAAGAATTGAAAATCAATTGCCTGAATCACTGAAAAATATCATTTGGCTTCAGAAAGGATGAAAGGCGAAGGAAAATATTGATGGGGTTATTGGGTGTACAAATTTATCGATAGTCTTGTTTAATTTATAAACCCATTAACACAATGATTTTCACATAGATTCGTCTTAGATCTCAAGCCTCAGCCCACTTTGTGAATAATACAATTAAAAAATCTTTTATGTCAAAGTGAATAATTTCTCATGCAACTTTCAGTTTTGTCGTCTCAGTTTTTAGTTTAATAGCTGAATTATATTAAAGATTCTATTATATTTTCATTATAGAATCACTTCAATTGCCATGGTGTTATTTCAAAGATGATTATTCTTTCAGGTCAATCGACACTAATACTCTGAAAGCAACCTCATCAACTATTCAACAACTATACTATAAAAGAAAAGATTTTAGTGCACATATTCTTCACACACTGCGGAAAGGGTAATTAAGCATTTAATAGAAAAAAGAATATGCACTTTTAGTTCAGGAAAGGGTAATTCCGATTTTAATTTTGTTCTATTTAATCTTCTTTATTTTAATTATTTAATGATTTCAATTTAAAGCTAAATATTAATTTTAATTCTTGTACATATTAATTAAAAAAAAGTTACAAAACCAACATTTTTATATAAATGTATTAAACCATTTAAATAATTGTCTTGAATTCGAGGAACTATTAATCAGGATTTTTATGAAAAGTAATCGTTTTTTTTCAAATATTATTAGTTTATTTTCTTATTATCGTTTTTTGTCAGTCAAGTTCATTGGATTTTACCCTTTCCTGAACATCAACTTTTACCATGTTAATGTCTTTATACTTTCTTTATTACAATTTTATCTCTGCCTTATAGTCAACAATTATACCAGTATTATTATTCAATGTATAAACGTCAATCAACCTTGTATTCAAGTAATTAATTCCCACAAATAAAATTCTAATTCAGAGGTCACTCAAACAATCCTTATATTTAACAATTTCCATTAAATATAATGGTTATTTTGTAGGTAGACGAAGCGTATATTGTGTCAAATATTTCACTAAATATTTTTTTAGTATTTTTCTCTTAATATATTATTAAAATTGACATTAATTATTATAAATTTTTGTATTATACTAACCAATTGGTATACTATTAGAAATCATACGATATAATTTTATATAATTTATTTCACATTATTAATAATTTTTCTATTCTGGTGAAAAAATTAAAAGTTTTTATAAGCCAAATGATTATAATTTTAATTTAAAAAATATTATATTTATATTTAATACGTGTCTGATTAAAAATAAAATTTATGTGGAAGTCTATTTATAGATTATTGAGACAAGATTGATAATCACCAATATGAGTACCAATGCAAGTCCTGGACATGAATTCTGTGGCTAGCTGTGGTAACCATTAACCGATCCCGACTTACTTCGCAGTCGGGATAATTCGACTTACAAATTTTACTGCACTTTGTTTGTAAAATTTGAGTCTCATTAATAAAAAAGGATGCAAGTCATTTACAATGATGCATCCTTACAGCGGAGAAAGAGGGATTCGAACCCCCGGACCCGCGGAGGCGGGTCAACGGTTTTCAAGACCGCCGCATTCGACCGCTCTGCCATTTCTCCACTGCAAAATTATATCATTTTGTAATACAAAAATAATTATCCCATTTCCGCCGTTTATGAATAATAGGACTATCACCATCTAAATGCACCGCCAACTGTTACCGCTTTACCGAAAACTGATTGCTGCTTGACATCGGTATCAATTTAGGATAATTTTGTCTTTTAATATCCAAAAAAAAATTCAGTTATGAAAAAAATCACCACTATTATCATAACCTTCATTCTTACAATTCTCTTCAGCAGCCTGTCTGCATCCAATTTCCAGGCATATCTCTTTTACTCGACGTTCTATTCCACCCAGGATGGCCCTTTTATTGAAACATATATTTCTGTTGTTGGTAAGAGTGTTATTTTCATTAAGAATGAAAATGGCAAATTTCAAGGCTCTGTCGAAATCACCATGATGTTCAAACAGGCAGATGTCATCAAAGATTTTAAAAAGTATGAATTGCTGAGTCCTGAAATCGACGATACTTCTGATATCTCCTTTAACTTCATTGACCAGCAGCGATTTAGCCTGCCAAATGGTGATTATGAATTCGATATGCTGATAGCAGATAAAAACCGTGATATTCTGCCATTTGTGATCACCAAGATTATCACTATAGCATATCCTGATAATAAGGTCAATATTTCCGGGATCGAGCTTATTGAATCATTTTCAAATACTTCAACACCCAATATTCTTTCCAAAAGTGGATTTGATCTGATACCATTTGTAAGTAATTACTTTCCAAGTGAATTAAATAAACTGACATTTTATGCAGAGATTTACAACTCTGAAAAAATTCTTGGCAAAGAAGAAAAATTCCTTATTAATTACCATATTGAATCTTTCGAAACCGGAATGATATTAACAAATTTTGCTCAGTATAAAAAAGAAATTACCAAACCGGTCAACGTTCTTTTCAGTGAATTCAATATCTCAAACCTGCCGACAGGGAATTATAACCTGGTCATTGAAGTCCGGGATAAGAATAATAATTTGTTGGCATCCAATGAATTATTTTTTCAGCGAAACAATCCTAATGTTCAACTGTCATTAAATGATATTGCATCTGTTGATATTTCAAACAGCTTCGTTATTAAGTACACTGATAAAGACACCCTCAGAGAATATATGCGCTATCTCTTTCCTGTCTCTTCCCAAATGGAACAGTCCTTAGCCTCGAAGCTGATCAAAACCGGTGACCTTCATGAAATGCAGCAGTTTTTTCTGAATTTTTGGCTGACCCGTGATAACGTTAATCCTGAAGGTGCCTGGACAAACTATAATGAGGAAGTTAAAAAAGCTAATTCCTCTTTTGGTACAATAAACCGCAAGGGATATGATACTGACCGTGGTCGGGTGTACCTGAAATATGGTCCGCCTAATTCCATTGCTGAAAGTTATTATGAACCTAATGCTTATCCCTATGAGATTTGGCATTATTACCAAATGAAAAATCAGCGGAATAAAAAATTTGTATTTTATTCACGTGAACTGGCGACAAATGATTTCGAGCTCATACACTCTGATGCCATTGGAGAGGTACAGAATTTTCAATGGCAGTTTGTTATCCATGAACGTGGAAACGCACCCGGAAGCGTTGACCAGAATGAAATGGAAAATCATTGGGGCAGCAAGGTACAAGACTATTACGATATTCCTAGATAAACTGTAAATTCCTGCTATTTACTTTTTCTCTTTATCATTTCAAATTCATATTTAGGTGTATTTTTGCATTCAGATAACACCTTAGGAATGTCAATAATTTATTTCATATTCATTGTAAAGGCATGGTTTATTTCCCTCCTGCCATTTAGAATTTTGTACATGTTATCAGATGTAATATATTTTTTACTTTATTATATATGGGGTTACAGGAAAAAAATTGTCGATGAGAATATCAGGAACTCATTTCCCCTTATGGGAGACAAAGAACGCAGAGTGATCACCAGGAAGTATTACAGAAATCTGTCAGATATCATTCTTGAGGTTATTAAAGTCAGGCACATGAGTGAAAGACAAATACTTAATCATTATTCATTCAATAATTTGGAACTTCTTGACGAACTGGCTAAAAAAAATAAAAGTGTCATTGGTACACTCGCGCATTGTGGCAATTGGGAATGGTTGGGACCGGCAATGTATCTTGTATCAAAACAACACTACAAAGGATTGGCAATAGTAAAACCATTATCAGATAAACACTTCGATAAATACATGACCTGGCTGAGGGAAAGACACCTTACGAATGGACATGTCGTGCACTTTAAACAGACATACCGGACTCTCGTGAAATACAGGGATGTATTGACCCTGACACTTATAGCTGCCGATCAGACCCCACACAAAGATGAAATCAACTACTGGTCGAAATTTTTGAACCAGGAAACTGCTTTCTTCCTGGGTACAGAAAAAATTGCGAAAACGTTGGACATTGCGGTAGTCTATATTGATATACAAAGAGTCAGAAGAGGGCATTATGAAGCAACCCTCAGCCTGATAACAGATAAACCAAAAGAAATGGCCGATTTTGAAATTACTGAAAAATATATTCGCAAATTGGAACAGGCCATCATCAGTCATCCCGACAACTGGCTCTGGTCACACCGCCGCTGGAAGTATAAAAAAAGCTGACAATCTCATAATTATTGAGTCAATTTCGTCAAAAAGGATAGTTTTTTTTCACTATCTTAGCCAACTAAATTAATATTTTGCCTAAGACCGCAGTAGTCATATTAAACTGGAATGGACTGAAGTTTCTTGAGCAATTCTTGCCTTCTGTGATCCTAAATAGCAAGGAGGATGCTGAAGTCATTGTGGCCGACAATGCCTCCAGTGACGGCTCCGTTGAGTTCCTTGCAAGCCACTATCCTGACATCCGTATCATCCGCAACAACTCCAACGGAGGCTTCGCAAAAGGCTACAATGATTCGCTTAGTCAAATCGACACAGATTATTATGTACTGCTGAATTCTGATATAGAGGTTATCCCTGGTTGGATTAAGCCTGTTATAAACCTCATGGAAGGCGATAAAACAATAGCTGCCTGTCAACCAAAAATACGCTCCTTTCATGAACGGTATAAATTCGAATATGCCGGCGCCGCCGGCGGATTTATCGACAGGTATGGATATCCCTTTTGCCGTGGAAGAGTCTTTCAGGCTATAGAAAACGATCTCGGGCAATATGACATTGAAACGGAAATATTCTGGGCAACCGGAGCCTGTATGTTTGTCAGGGCCACTCATTACCAATTGATTGGAGGACTCGATAATGACTTTTTTGCTCACATGGAAGAGATTGACTTCTGCTGGCGTGCCAAAAATGCTGGCCTGAAAATAATGTACTGCCCTGATTCTACAGTCTATCATATCGGCGGCGGCACCTTGCCGAAAAAATCCTCACACAAGACATTCCTTAATATCAGGAACAATATCATCATGCTCTATAAAAACCTGCCTAGGAAACGATTAAACACGGTACTCGGATTAAGGTTTTTTCTGGATATGATCGCCGCCGTGAAGTTCCTTTTCGATGGAGGTTTTAGTGATTTTTGGGCAGTGTTCAGAGCTTATTATGCCGTTTATTCCCATATTGGTTTCTATCATCAGAAAAGAAAAGCCATTCATCAGGGAAAAGTTTCGGAAATCTATCAGGGCAGTATCGTTCTTGAATATTTCATAAGGCAACGGAAAACATTCACACAGCTTAAATCACACAAATTCTCAACATAATATTCTCTCTTTCAAAGCTTTTGAACCGGGTGATCAGGTTTTTGAGTTATTTTAAATGGCTCTAAGAATTTAAAAAATTTCCTTGCGTCTTCAAATACACTTTGTGACCTCTGTAGATTTATTTATAGTTTTTCACTACTGACCGACTAAATTAATACAAAAGAGGGTACTCCCAACGGGTTTCCCCTCAATGTTGTAGTTTTGTTTTGCGAACCAAAAACTGCAACATGGGTAAAGATACAGAAATAAAATTAGTCGGACAGCCGATTT
>JAPLDP010000003.1 GCA_026391695.1 Bacteroidota bacterium | reverse complement strand
TTATAAAATATTGCTTTCACATGGGTGATCTTATTGATTTACAGACGGCTTCGTTCAACTCGGATTTATCTGCAAATACTATCTTTCTGTTTTTAATATTTATTTTTTTCGTAATTTGCAGATTAAATCCTATTTAGTTAGGCGGTATTGTCTTTAAAAGAAACAAACTTGATGAATAAAATATTAGGACTAAAATTAGGTTGGTTATTTTTTATCTATATTATCATCGATATTCTTTGTGCTGGGGCAGGAATGGGAGTTCCAATCTTTTGCATATTGTTTGGATTTTTAACGGGATGGGGTATCATTAGAATACTATTGTTAAGAACCAATGACTTCAATGAGATTTTAAAAAAATCTATTAAATATGGAATAATAACAACTCTTATTACATTTCTTTTAATGCTAATAATTTGGGGTATAGCAATTATGTTATTTTTCAATCAGAACTATGATTTTAAGAACTTCGGACATCCTCTAATTCTTTATGATCCAAAATTAAGTTTCATTGGATGGCTAGTGCTAATGATTTTGATATCCCCATTATTACAATTACTAACGACAATTTTTTCATTTTATATGACATTGATTATTATTAAAAAGAAAGACAACACCGCCTAACAAGCCGTCAGCCGAGCAATGCGGGTCTTATCGGTAGGGAAAGTTGAATGGAGCTTAAAAACTTGAGAACGAAATTCAATTATAAAGACTGCTAAAACCCGCACTGCGGCTGCATGCGGGGCGTTGTGTGTAATGCAAAAAGTCAGCCTACACTTTATAAGTTTATACCATAGATATTGACTTATTCGATGACATGATTAAAGAATATTTAAACCAACCCTATCCGCAATTTAGGAATAAATGGAAGATAATTATTCCTATTAGCTTATTCATTGCATTATTCATGCTAATCTTTCAACCGTTTGGATTGTCGGAGTATCATAATTCAGATAAAACACTTTTTATAGCCGGATATGGTTGTGTAACCTTTTTTATTTTGATTATTAATTTATTTTTTGTTTCACGGATATTTAAAAAATGGTTCGTTGAAAAATATTGGACCGTATTAAAACAATTATTATGGCTTATTTGGATAATTTTCACAATTGGATTAGGTAATTACCTGTATTCATGTATTTTATTTTCGTTTTGGAGTTTGTATGGATTTTTTATTTTTCAGTTTTATACTTTAGTAGTTGGCATTATACCGATTATTGTTCTTACTATATTGCAGCAGAATATTATGTTGTCCCAAAACTTAAAATCAGCAAAGGACTTTAATAGTAGCTTGATAAATAAAAACGACATAGTAGAAAGACAAATTGTATACTTAATCGCAGATAACCACAAAGATAAATTTGAAATAGAATTATCAAACCTATTATATATCGAGTCAACCGGAAATTATATTGAGATTTTCTATAGTAGAGATGATAAATTAAAAAACACAATTTTGAGATGTGCCTTAAAACGGACAGAAATGCAACTTGATAAATTTCCTTCTTTAGTCAAGTGCCATAGAGCATTTCTGGTAAACATCAAGAAGATTATTCAGGTAAAAGGCAACTCACAGGGGTTGAGATTGATTTTAAAAAACACAGAAACGGAAATTCCCGTTTCACGTAACCTGTCAAAGAGCCTAAAAGATAAAATGAGTGTTTATCGGCAACAGATGTAATTCATCCCTAAAAGTTGCCATTCATATCAACTTTATGCATTTCATCACAAATGTATGCCATGTATCCCTAAAGTTTTGGGTTTAGCTTGTCTTAAAATAATATTGCTGCATGTTTCACTTGTTAGCAAATTATTTTAACTTAAAATTTGAATGAAATGAAAAAGTATTGGATTCTATTAACAGCAGTAGCTCTGATGATTATTGGAGTAGTTTTACATGCCATATTTGGCAATCTTTTTAGTACAGGTACTTATAGTTTTAACTATTTTGCTTCCGGAGATTATGCCATGGGAGTTTTTGCAGCAGGTAAATTCTCGATTGGAATCTTTTCAATCGGTATTTTTTCAATCGGTATTTTTTCAATTGGCATTTTCAATGTGGGGTTATATGCATTAGGCTTATTCGTTTTTGCATGGAGAAAGAGACTTCCAAAGTTGTTTATTAATCAGAACGTAAGCAGCCAGTAGCAATCCTATTAATAATTTTTAATAGAGCGGGTTTGATAACTAATTTAAATCAAACTCGCTCTTAAATCAATTAGATTTAAAATTTGATAATTCCATTTAGTCTTCCAAATAAAAATTACAGCTGGCTTGGGTTTTCACTTTAATTGCTGATGATATTTTGAAGAATTAATTGCACTACACACAATAAATAAGGATTCGTGTGGTCCGCCTGAGGCGGACCCAACATGAAGCCATGTTGCACGAAATCCAGTTCTGGCCGCACATCCTATTAGTTTCTTTATTATCATAGATTTTCACGTTAGTAATTACCCGTATTTTTATTACCTTGATTTACCCTTTTATTATTGCTTACGCTCAGATATACAATAAGATATCGCATTTACCCGTCCGTCTTCTTATTTCTGTATACGGCATATTAAAAA
>JAPLDP010000002.1 GCA_026391695.1 Bacteroidota bacterium | reverse complement strand
CATCTGTTGAATCATTTGTTTTCGTAAAGCATTCATAGCAATATGTTTTAAGGGTTTAACATATTGCCTTTTACGGTAAGTATAAGAAAAGGTAATGTTAATCGGAACTACCGCCAGAGGCGGTTTAGTTCAACGTTTGTGGATACGATTGCGTATATATTTTCCTTATCAGAGGATTATACTGTATTTATTCGACCTTTTTTCCAAGTATATACGATAGCGTTTATACAGAAACCCAAAATCTAAAATACTGTTCATCATCTTTTAATCATCACCTAAATATAAATAGAAATTATATATCAAAGTTATCCAATGGACTTTTAATGTTTTCCATGCCTATTTTATAATTTGTGTGTATATCTCAATAACTTTTAGACTGTTATTCTTAAAATAGCTCATAGATGTAGTGAAAATCAATCCCATATTCGAGCAAATACATCGCAAATGAATTATAAGATTCCTTTAATTAGTAACTGTTGATATGTCAATACTTAGCTCTTTAACAAAGCTACTATTGTCATCTCTTAATCATCCTGTTATTCCATTAATAAACGTATCTACAAAATTCAAAATCTTCTTAAGGATTCTGTCGCCTACTTTTTTACGTTCTAGTACTTTTGGTTTATCGCCGGCTAATAACTCTAAAATTTCATCCCGAAGCGGTTCTCTTTCAGCATATAGGTAATCTTCAATGAGGGATTGTGTTTTTTCTGTCGATAGGTTTTCGTCTTTTACAAGTTGGTTAAATGCTTTTTGTTGCTCTTCATTCCAAAACTTTTCAAACTCCTGTGGTATGTAGTCTGAATCTTCAATTACCGGCAGATTCTCCCGAATAAATTTCTCGATCAATTCACGTTTGCTACGCAAATGGGCTTCGGAATTCAATAAGTTGAATATTTCCTTTTCAGTTTGTAAAACATCGGCTTTTACTTTTGATTTCAGTTTAATGAGCAACTGTAAAATGCACGCAACGTTGATTTCATCACGGTGAATGAGCTCCAGTTCAAAGTCTACATCTTCCAAAATGGAAACTTTCTCCTTTTGATGATCTGATTTAACTTTATCGTATAGGTCCAGGTATTTGCTTTTAAAATCCTCAAAGAGCTGTTCGTTCATTGCCAAATTTTCCCATTTAAAATCGGAAAAGGTAGTGAGGATGTTTTTTATTCGCATCAGATCTCTGAATGCTTTGATAAATTCTAATTCATCATCTTCGGTCTGCAGGTCGTTTACACTGTTCACGGTTGGTGTGATTTTCAGCAAGGAAATAAACGCTTCATTGAATTTTTTTACATAGTCTTCATACGGTTTTATAATGATAACATCAATAGCTTCTTTGTTGCTAAATAATGTTATCGCTTCATCGGTTGCGTTTTTAAGATTGCGGAAAACCACAATGTTTCCTTGTGATTTCTGTTCATTAAGTATCCGGTTGGTTCGTGAATAGGCTTGTATCAATCCGTGATATTTCAGGTTCTTATCTACATACAACGTGTTTAGCGGTGGACTGTCAAAGCCGGTGAGGTACATATTTACCACAAGCAGAATATCGACTTTACGTTCCTTAACTTTTTTGGAAATGTCTTTGTAATAGTTGTAAAATGTTTCGCTGTCTCTGGTCGAGAATTTTGTACCGAACATTTTATTGTAATCTTCAATATAGTCATCAAGTTTTTCTCTGGTGTGTTTGTATGCTACTCCCCATTCTTTAGACCACGATTTCGCTTTTCTTAATTGAATTTATTAATACTGATTGTGTTGATATTGCTGTTAATTTCGGGAAATAACCCGGAGAGTTATTCTCGATATTAACAGCTTTTCTTTTTTGCTT
>JAPLDP010000001.1 GCA_026391695.1 Bacteroidota bacterium | reverse complement strand
TGAACAATGAATTTTGTCAAAACAAAAACTGCATCAATATCTTACAAATTATCCCAGCTTGCCTAATTTTTTGTATTCGTCCTGGAAATAGTATAGCTTTTTATCCGAATTTTGGATTTATGAATTATTCAGGTTAAATTTTTGTTACCCCAAGAAAATAATTTTTTTCCAAAAATTCTTTCTGTCATAATATCAGCAATTAATCTTGAATGTCTCCCGTTACCATGGGGGAAAGGATGAATTTTTACCATCCGATGTTTAAATCTAATTGCAATTTCATCTTCTGAAAAGGTATTTTCCTTAATCCAAAATTTACAATCATCAAGCAATTGTCGAAGCTCAATTCCTATATGTAATTTATCCACTCCTAAGTTCTTATTGGATTTACGGAATTGTCCAGCCCAAGTCCATACCTGGTTAAACATTTGTTTATGTAGTTCTTTTACAAATTGTTCTGTTAAGAATTCATCAATCGTAAATTTATGTTTAATAGTCCATTCAATTGCTTTTTCTATATTATGTTGCTCAAATTCATCCAATTCTCCTCTTGTTGAAATTGATTTAATTTTTAAACCTTCTTTTTCTTCCTCATCAAGTGGAGATTGTCCTTCAATATAAGTAAAATCTAATCCCATAAATATTTTGGCATTTCACGTATAATTTCTTCTGCCCGATTTTTAATTGCTTTTTCAATTCTTGCCTCAGAATTTTCCTGATCTTCTAACTGCATGGTCATAGACGTTCTCAAAACAATTCTTTCTGCAATCTCATATGCTCTTTTTTCAATAATATTCTCAATGCTTTTCTCTCCTGGTATAAAACCATATACAAATTTCATGTCAAGCGCTCTTGCCACTGCAGTTAATTTCTTTATTGAAATTGTTTCAGATTTTTCTCTTAATTCAATTTCTTTAACACTTTGTGCCGTTATACCCATTCTATTACCTAATTGTCTCAGTGACATTTTCATTGCAGTTCTTATTGAATAAACCCAGCCCTCAGACGGAATTATTAAGTTATCAATCTTATGCAACTGCTCAATTTTCTTGTCTAACTGTTCAATTATTAATTTTTGTTGTAAATTTTTCATAAGGTTATGTCCTTAATTATTTTTGCAAATATAAGGCTTAATCCTTAATTATCAAATTTATTTTAAGGCGATATCCTGATAAACGCAATTGTCTATAACTTAAGGCCGTCTATTAACTTCCCAGTCGTTTTGAGATTAAAGAAAAAAGGTACAAATATTCAGAGTAAAATGATATGATGTAGTTTTTAGGGGAAAGAGCTCACAACCGATCTTATGATGTACTCGATAAAGATCAGACCAACCTCACTATCCTCTTATTGTTTGCCTTTCATCTGCGTGTAATCGAAATCCTCCCGATAATTATCGGGATCGTTTGATCGTTCTCCCGCTATTCAGCGGGATAAACTCCTGGATGTTCCACTGGGTGTTCCGATCTTTCCATATTTTATATCTAATAATTCATCGAATGTTTTTGCATCCCGAATTGTTTTCATATTAACCTCCATTATTTTGGTTTTTCTATAAAATATTCTTTCATAAGTTTCAAGCATGTTCGATTTCCTTTTTTGGTGTTTTTTTTGATTTCTTTTTAAACCTGTAAGGAGAATTACAAGCATACCTGAATCAAAAAAGCAGAAGATTCTAAAGTCAGAATGAAAAGAAGAAACTCGAAACGGGTTTTAGACCGACTCACCTGTTGAAAGACAGGAAAGTTCGCGAGAAGTCCCGCCCTAAGAAGCTGGGAGTGAAGTCGCATGGCGTTTTTGCCCATGCTAGCGTTTGTAAGAATTAGATATATTAATAATACTATCTAACCTTTCGTTATTTAAATTACTCCCTGCATAGATAAGTAATGTGTCCTTGAAAACGTAATCTGAGTAATACAAACTCTTTCCTATTGAATCATTATTTATGAGCTGATCTGAAATTTGCATTCTTGCTCTTTTCATTTTGTGACCATAATACACATCCTCAAGTACAAAAACCGGAAATGAAAAGTTTGATTTTACAACAATTTGATTTATAGATTTTATGTCATAAGTTTCTGAAGTCATTAAAAATGCTAATCCATCTGATTTGTGTTGCTCAGCCATATATTGAAATAGGCTAATATTTTGACAATACTCTGCTTTGCAGAAAGGGAGCCATAAATGGATCCATGTAAAATTATAAAGCCTGGTTACAGCTTTGATGTCAGAACCATTTATTTCATAAATACAAAATTCGTTTGTGTTTAATTGGTTTTTGTCAACTAAATCAATGCTAAAATCCTTTATATACTGCCTTTGATTCTCTTTAAGCATTCTGTATTCATTTTCATTGATGGCAATAATACATGAAGAGAATTGAAAAATAATTAGAAAAAGAAGAAGTAAATTTATGATTCTTTTCATATTAATTCTTATGGGTACTTCTAAATACTAAAATGTTAATAACTATTTGAATATCAATATTTTGATATATTAATAATGCGTATTTTTGTATAAAACATAGAAAAATGCGTAAAAATAAATCCTACGGACTATTTGATGAGCAATTTCG